>JBDRIM010000063.1:0-2036 GCA_043816005.1 Microcaldota archaeon | reverse complement strand
TGCTCAAGGTTTTTGATTTTTATGTGCGGATATTCTGGACATATTTCTCCATCTGTCTGTTCTTTTGGTTGGATATGTCCTGTCAATATTTCTCTCATGGTTAGATTTTCCATCAATTTCACCCAAAAAGGGATGAGCAGTTGCTCGGTTCACCTTGATAGTATCTCAAAAATCGGGTGCATTGCATAATGTTTAGTGGGTAATTGAAATATTAGATGTTCATTTAATATCTCAAATTGGTTATCTAAACTGGATTCAACTATTTCTCCATCAGCGTATTGAACCTTCACCTGTATGTCCTGGAATGTTGGGAATCCGCACACTTTCACGCTTTCTTCCATGCTGTCACCTATTCTTCGTATTTCTTTGATTACTGCAATCTCGTTGGTTTGTCCATGTCTTATCCAAAACTCTCTAGCTCGGACTTTGACTTCTTTTTCAACTTTTGTCCATTCGTCTGTTATCAGTTGTTTGCCGAGAAAAATGTTTATTCGTGGTAATTCTTCCACTTTAATTCACCCAAAAAAAGTTGAGCAGTTGCTCATAGTTTGTAAGATCGCTTCTTTTCATCCTCTACCCTTCGGCACTGATTACATAAATCCTTATTTTCTGTTTCTTCACCACATGATGGACATCTCATTATACTTCACCCAAAAAAGGTTTGAGCAACTGCTCATAAATCCGAGAAAAGATTTCCGCCTATTATGTTAGGTACCAGTTCTATGTTTTCTTTGATTATTGAAGTAATTTCTATTTCGTTGTCATGTTTTTTGTATTCGATAACTATTGCCTGTTGTTCTCCGGTACAGGATTGTGCTGAAATTATTACTGCGTCTTGTCTTTGCGGATGATCTCGTGGCTGAACATCCAGTTTTTTGAGTTCTTCTAAGTTTCCTTTAATCATCCAAGTGTCGGAGACGAATGCGTAATATTCTGGTCGGGCATCCTTTATTGCCATAGTTGCTACAAGTCGCCATAACGGTTTCGGGACAAGCATTGGAACGTGGATATATGTTTTAACTTCAGGTTTTGCCATGATTAAATGTGCAAGAACTCTTTTTTCTTCAAGAAGAATCTCTTGAACACTCTTTTCTACGAAAGCTACAAACTCTGCAAAATTTGGCTCCAAATAAATCACCCAAAAAGGTTTGAGCAACTGCTCAAATTTAATTATGTGCTTTCATCGATGCCTTCATTTATCTTTTTGACTGCATCGCGATATTTTTCAAATTTCTCTTTTTCTGACTCAAATCCGAAAACCAGATGTTCTGCATCAATATGTTGTTCTTCCCACGCTTTTTGATAAGCTGGAATCAACTCTTTTGTAACGAGACATATTGGTTCTTTCGGAAGAATTTCTCTAGTTTTTGGATCTCTATTGTAAATCCTGAACTGTGCTGTACAAATACATACCGCAATGCCATTACAAATTGTCCAAGAAAGACATTTTGGGAACCATGTTCCACAGACTGGACATTTTGGCCTGTTGTTCATATCCTTAATGAAAACAGGAACTTCTCCGAAAAGATCACTAACCCAGCTTCCAGATTCTGCAACCTTCTTTTCCACTTTCCTTCACCCAAAAAAATGAGCTGTTGCTCAATAAGTTAGTTGTTCAGCTATGTTACGAAGAGTCTTTGCAGTTCTTTTCATTTTTTGTTCAAGTTTTTTGTCTTTATCAGCACACCAAGAATTGTTTTCTAAATAATCTGCATAATTTTTAATTATCTCCGCTTTGTTACCATGGGTTGAGTCAATTAATTTTCCATCGATTATTACATCGTCAAGTCCATAACGATAACCTGTCAAAAGAACCTCATTAGCCATTGAGCCTAATCCAGCATCGGGGTCGCCTTCTATTGTTATTCGTAAGTATCTTCGTAAGTATCCTGTAGGCAGGAACATCCCGTGAATCTGTTTCATGGTTTCTTCGTTTTTTATTAGATTCTCAGCGGTTCCCGCTAAAACAGCGCAAACGCCAATAGGAGTGTTTAGAGTTTCTTCGATTGTTTGCTTTCTATTAAGAACGTCTATAA
>JBDRIM010000062.1:0-21246 GCA_043816005.1 Microcaldota archaeon | reverse complement strand
AAAAACAATGCAAGAACCGAAATATTTGTTGTTGTTTCTGCCAATCTTTTCAGCGCACGGAGATTTCCGGTAGCAATAAGTCTGTCCATATCTGCTACTGTGAATTTATGCCTCAATACTTGCGTTTGCATATGTTATAATTCGTAGCCCAATCTGTTTTAAATTCTAGTGCTTAACAAAATTCCAAATGGTTTTATACACTACTATATAATACCTATATAAGTGATTATATGGTCCATACAACAATACAAATAAATCAGAATACTCGTACGCGCCTTGCAAAATTAAAGGAATACTTACATGGTAATTATGACGACTTGCTTAATGCTCTATTAGATCTTGTTCCATCTGGTGACGATGAAGGGCAATATACAGACGAATTCAAAGCTTCGTTATTTCGTGGTCTTTTGGACATAAAATACGGGCGTACTTATTCATCTGAAGAAGTTAAGAAAAAATTAGGGCTTTGATATGGCATTTAAGTTAATTTATTCTGAAGATACAATCATTCAATTACGAAAACTTGACAATCCAACTGCCAGAAGGATAGTTGAAAAACCCGAAACAACAATTACCAATCCAAATCATTTTTTTGAGAGATTAGTTGGACGTGATGAATATAAAACTCGAATAGGAGATTATCGTATTATCGCTAGAATTGACCAGAATCTTCAAACTATCAACATCGTCTCGTTGGGCCATCGAAAAAATATTTACAAAAATTCAATCTAACGTATCTTTTTCCCATTAACCAAATCAATTATTTCAGAAGGTCTTTGGTATTTTGTCTTTCCACCATCAATAGCCAAACCAACTGTTCTAAGGATTTTGTTGTCTACCTCTTCTATAGTTGTCGGAGGTTTTTGTTTTGTTATATTTGCACTGGTTGTAACTATCGGTTTACCAAATCTTTTGCATAAAAATTGGCAGAACCCTTCATCAGGTATTCTAATCCCGAGTTTTTTCCCGTTGCTTGCGGCTATTTTTTTCTTGCTATTAAGTAAGAAAGTGTACGGACCAGGTAATTTTTTCAACAATTCCTTTTCCTGTTCTGGTTCAATCACACAATATTCTTTTACCATATTCATATCTGCCATCATCACGGAAAGCGGTTTTTTTTGATTTGATTTTTTAATTTTATAGATTTTTTTAACAGAAATTTCTGAAGTTCCATCCCCACCTATCCCGTAAAGTGTGTCAGTTGGATAAACTATTACTCCTTCATTTTGCAACACTTTCACTGCCTCTTCAATAGCCATTGCAGTCTTTGAATCTAGAATAAGAACCATTTACATCCCAAAATCCTTCTTTACTCGATCAACACCAAGTGCATTGAGAAGCTTACCAATTCGTGGTCCTTTTGGTTTTCCAATCAATGCATCATATAACTCAGCAAACATTTGTTTTGGTTCTATTGACTTTGCCCTTGCAAATTCAAATACTGCGTTATGCAGTGCCAACGGATCCATATTATCATTAAGCCCAACCAGAAATGTTTTCACATTTTCACTGGGTGGTTTAACGTTTGGTTGGTATTTGAATTTGTATTCTTCAGGTATGAAATCCTGTGAAATCCACTCTTCCACATATTTTTTCAAATAACTAACTCCTTCCGGATCCTTTGTTAGTTCACCTACCTGTTCCCAATCGTGATAAATCTGGTAATATAATAATATATCAAGAAAAGATAGTTTCCATTTTACTTTTCCAGCACTCATTTCGTATGCTATTGCTCTCTTACGATCTGCTCTGCTCATCTCTTCTACTTTAGTAAAATCTAATTTTCGCGCTTCTTGGAAATCATCTATAGTTTTCAACAAATTTTGACTTGTTGGGTCTATGTCTATATTTTCCTCAAGATCTGGTCTAAGTAACATGTATTTTATGATATCAACCGGGATAAGTTTTACCATCTGTCTAACTCCCATCCCTGTTCCTTTTGATTTTGAGTATTTCTTGCCTTGAAATAGTATGAATCCATATCTATATGGGATATGGTAATCCTTCTTCATAAGACCAAGAGTGATGGATTTACACGTATCCTCAGAACCTCCTTTGGTATGGTGGTCTATTCCTGCACCTTCTATACTTGTACCAAAAATCTGTTTCCATGCAGGCCAGTGCAATCTCCAGACAATCTTGTATTTATGGTCTGCTATGCTGTTTTTGCCATGATGGTCGCAGCCTTTTGTGTATTTTACGTCCTTATCACAAGCATACTCATAACTTTCATTATCATGCGAAGTTATTCGTGTAGTGGCGATTCTACTGCATTTTTCGCATATTGGCATTATCGGAGACCAATCTTTTTTCTCTTCTTTGCCACTTGTTTCTTCTATTATTTTTCTACACTCGTTATCATGTTGTAGGTAGAATCTAGCATATTCATCGAATTTCCCATTTTCATAATATTCATTTATTCTCACAATCTCTGGTTGAACTTCAAACTTTACCATCAACTCTCTAGCTTCATCAAGATAGTGGTCACCAAAACTTCTACTTTGACCAGTTGGATCCGGAACATTACAAAGTGGTTTTCCCAAATGAGGTTCAAGTTCTGTTTTATATTTTTCCATTTCTACTGGAACGCCATCAAAAGCATCAAGAATATCTGCTACAAAATAAAATTTACATTCTTTGCCTCTTTTTTCTATTGCCTTTTTGATAACCGAAGGGAAAAGAAATTCACACAAAGTTCCTAAATGTGCCGGACCAGAGGTAGTCATCCCACCGCTGATCGAATAAGGTTCCTTTTTTTCCTGAATAACTTTTTCAGCCAGCCATTCTGACCAATGCATATGTTTTGATTCTGTCATAAAAATCCCTGATTTTTATTATTGATGAGAATGCAATGCATTCTTGACTGTCATGGAATGTTGTTCCATAACATGACCAGATTGCCGGTCAATGCCATAAAAAACCTCTTTGTTTTTTATTATTGATCGTATCGACGATCAATGCCATACTATCACTTGCGTATTCCTTTCCAATACTGGTATCTGCATGGTATTGATATTGTGTAAGAAACTGCTGATACTGCAACAATAATTACAAGTCCTATAATAACAAGAATACTTACAACAAGTGCCAAGGCAATTCCACTAAGCACAGTTGATAAAAGGAATCCAATTACGAATAAAATTCCTATAATGATAACAATTATTATCATTAATGCTATTCCTACTGCTGAGGTTATCGCACCCAGAAGCAGAGAAAAAATAAAAGTTTCAATAAAGTTATTTCTTACTATTTGATAACTCCTCTTGATACTTTCAATCGTACCATTTTTTCCAATGATTATTTCAAAGATAGCAAATTGGAGGAAAAAAGATATGATAGCACTTACTATTGTCATTACAATTCTGAATAACAATTCAACTAATCTAGCTAGTATATCAGTGCTAGCTCCCATGCTAACAACATACGCACCAGAAATAAGTACGAAGTAAATCACAAGGAATGGCAGCATCAAAACAAAACTTATCAAAAACATAAATGCATCATATTTGATAATGGGCCAGGCATTTTCTCCGAATTTATCCACCATATTCGTTTCTTTTTTATTATAACTATCCCTGGCTACATTATATTTTATTGATTCTATAATATTTGCTATGAATGCACCTATTACTATGACTATTATAGCAAACAAAATAACTACTGCTATTATTATCCAATCTAACGGAGCAGTAAAATTAATTACGCCTACAAGAAATGGCAGCATAGCAATGATAATTGCAATTATTACAATGAACATTGCAGTTACTTCTAGCATCGCCATTTTTTTGTATATATTAAAAAAATCTGATTTAACAAGTTCAATAGTATCACTAATCGGATCAAGTATTTTTTTACTATCCATTCTTTACACCATTTACAGATTTCCAGAAAATATATTGTATTGGTATTACTATCAAACCCGTTAATACGCTTTGTATTAGTGAAATCAATACAAACAACAATAATACTATAACAATCAATGGAGGTATCATAACTGATATATAGAAAAACATCTGCAAAATATACATCACAGCCTCACTTACCACTCCAATAACTATCAAAACAATAAACATCGCAACATCGAAAATCAATATCATCTTCCAGTTTTCTTTTGCCAGTGTCATCGATGCTTTTATGCTCTCAATAACTCCTTTCTTGTTTATAACAAGTTCAAGCATTCCAAATTGGATTAAAAATCTTATAACAACCCATATTGCAAAGGTTATTGCAAGTATTATGAGCATGATAATAATAACTATCCAAACATCTATTCCTGCCAATACTACAATAATCATTATTGCTGCAGGGATAATGAAAACAACAACCTGGAGCAAAAATGCAGCTATTGCATAACCACCCACCGGCACTAGAAGTGAAATAACATCGCTTATAAGAGTGGTTTTTCTATCTCCAACTACAAGATAAGGAACTGCACCAACTGCTGCGTTAATTATTCTAAATATCAAAATAATTGGTATTGAAAGTCCTGCAATAATAAGTATGTTACTCACAAGTGCAGCTGCAATGTTGTATATATACTCATTACTTCCGAAACCAGCAAACAATACACTTCCAGCTCCTATAACAATTATCGCTGCAAGAATCAAAAATTCAAGAAATGAAAGACAAATAGATAGAGAATAAATCTTAGTGAATTCAATTGCTGTGTTCTTGCCTTTTTTTTTGTAAAAATGCCCATCCATTGGAAAAAGCATCAAAAGTTGCCTGAATGTCAGAATCCATGTATAGAAACGTTGATCATAAGCTTTAAAAACAGGTAATAGCATAGTTCTTTTGTCAGCGGTCATAGGAAGGGGGTCACACCTGATCCCATTTCGAACTCAGAAGTTAAGCCCCTTCACGGTGTTATGAGTACTGCCCCACGGGCGGGAAATTGCACTGCTGCTGGCACTTCTATTCATTTTCAATTGTTGCTATCAGTTCTCTTACTTTTCTTAATACTGCTTCTTCTACTTGCTTATCCTGCATGAATGGTGCACCAAGAATCCTCTTCAAGCGTTTGCTATCTCTTCGTTCTCCTAGTTCATGAACAGCCCAAAGAGCAATCCCTTCATCTCTTGCAATAAATGCTACACTGATCAAATTATCTAAGCAATCATTATTGATTAAGATCCTCATCGCTTTTTCTTGTGTTGGTCGATTAGTATCTCTTGAAGCAACCATTGCAACTAATGATGTGCTTTCAAGTGCTTCTACTATACTGCCCATAGCATGAACTATCAAGGGTATTTGCACATTAAGTGCATTGTACGGTACTCCTCTACATAAATCACTCAATGCTCTATCTCGTGTGGTTGGATCAACAATAGTAGTTAACTCAGCAAGTATTTTTTGTTGTCTTTCCATTCCTGCGCCGTAGAATTCTTTTATTAGTCCATCTATCTCAACCTTGCCAAGTACTCTTGCATCCTGTCCACTTTGTCTTCCACCTATGGTGTCACCTTTTGGTTGGGGTCTGGCATCTACTATTCTTCTTATTAAATGCATAATTATCACGTTTATTAGTTGTAAATTAACAATATTTATGTTTTTAAATAGGTGTAACTTGTGATAACTAAGAAATTTTAATCCATCTAATCAAATTAAAATTATGGAATTCTATGATGTCATCCAAAACAGGCATTCTGTCCGGGATTTTACTGACAAACTCGTTGAAACTTCAAAAATAAAAAATATCATAAATGCTGCTATGCGTGCTCCATCGGCTGGCAATATTCAGGCATACAAAATATATACTGTTAGTTCTCAAGAAAAAAAAGAAGCACTTCATCCTGCAACTGAATATCAAGATTTTATTTTACAAGCTCCGCTACTATTAATTTTCGTTGCAGACCCTCAATTATCAGAAGCTAAATATGGCCAGCGTGGTTTTGAGCTTTATGCACCTCAAGATGCTACAATCTCTGCTTCTTATGCTCAATTAGCTGCAACTGCAGAAGGTCTTTCATCAGTATGGGTTGGAGCATTCGATTCACTCGAAGTTTCACGTATCCTTCATTTACTAAGCTACGAGGTACCAATAGCAATTCTTGCAGTTGGTTATCAAAAAGGACCAGTGAAATCAACAACAAGAAGACCTATAAAAGAAATTGTAAAGGAGATATAATGAAAGATGAAGAACGTGCAAAAAAAGATATTGAAAAACTTGATCGGATAGTATCATTATTCAAAAAACTAAAACTCAATAAAAAATATCCTAAAGTAATGGAATATGTTGAAAACTATGGTAATGATGCAAAACATTTTTTTGAAAAGAAAGATTATTTCACTGCTTTTGGTGCAGCAAATTACGCATATGGTTTTATTGATGCAGTTTTGGTAATTGAAGGTAAGAAAGATGAAATCATACTCTGAGGTAGTTGGAAATGGTTGATACGATACTAAATACTGTTCCAGAAAAAAAAGAAATACATATCTTGATTGTCGGTCCATCCTGGATTGTAGGTATGTTTCCAAATAGGCAATTGAGAACCTATGAAAAATCGTTAGAAGAAAAATTAGGTGTCCCTGTTAGTTTGGATGTAGTTGCAAAAGTTGGTGAAGGAGTTGGTTGGATGCAAAAACAATTACAACAAACACTTGCTACACATCCCAACGATCATTATGATTATGTTCTATTTTTTCCTGGCCGCAATGATATCATGAGAAAAAGAACTGGCGACATAACTCAAAGTATTTCTGATACACTTGGTCTCTTACGCGATGTTGGTCGTGTTTTTGTATTCAATATACAATACTCTGACAAGCGACTTTTAGGTGACCATACTTATAAAGTTGGCAGGATCAATGATTTTCTCCAGAATTTAGTTGGTGGTGATAGTCACATTTCAATTTTAGATCTTTATTCATATACAAGACAACACGGGTTAGGTTATCCATTGCATCCAAGTGTGCGTGGTTATACCAAACTAAGGAAATGGACTATTGATACTGTAGCATCACAGTTGGTTAAAGCTGATAATCTACCCACACCAAAAACAAGACTACTGAGGTTGTAGATTTTGATCCGAAAAAAATCCATTGGACAATGTTTCCTTGAAGATAAGAACATATTACAATTGGAAGCAAAACTGGCAGATGTTTCAGATAAAACAATATTGGAAATAGGTCCTGGTGATGGTCGTCTAACAAATTTTTTGCTACAACAAAAACCAAAAAAAATAATTGCTGTTGAATTAGATCAAAGATTTGTTTCTATTTTAAAAGAAAAATTTAACAAAGAAAAAATTGAAATCATCGAAGCAGATTTTCTTGAATTTGAAATTCCTGAAGTTGATATTATCGTTGGCAATATCCCATATTATATTTCATCAGACATTGTTTTTAAGTTGGCAAATAAAAAATTCGAAAAAGCAATCCTCATGGTTCAAAAAGAATTTGCACAAAAAATGGTGGCTAAACCTGGTGATAAAAATTATGGTCGTTTGAGTGTTACATCTCAACTTGCATTTGATATAAAATTAGAAAGAATTGTACTTCGTCATCTTTTTCGTCCAATGCCAAAAGTGGATTCTGCAATTATTATCCTCAGACCAACAGGTTTAAAACTAACTCAATTTCAGGAAAATATTATTCGCTGGCTTTTCCAACACAAAAACAAAACAGTTAGAAATGCATTAATAGATTCCAAAATGTTTAGCAAAAATGAACTTGAAAAGCTCAATAATGTTCTAAAACAGCGTCCAAAGGCATTATCTAAAGAAAATTGTTTGGAAATTGCAGAAATTTTAGCGAAGGTTTAAAACTGTTATTTGTTTTGTTCTAATTGCAATTCAAATAAACATTGAACGGCTTTTCGTCCAATGTTGCAAAATTTGATTTCACATATGTTGTGAAATAAAGTTTCTCAGCATAGTGAAATTTCCACAATAAAAATTGAGGTGAAATATAATGGCAAAAAAAACAAAGAAACCAGTTAAAAGAAAACCAGCTAAGAAGAAAGTCGTAAAGAAAAAGAGCAGAAAGAGATAATTTTTTATTATTTTTTTATTTTTTTAATCTTATTTTATACTCATAATTAAACTTTAGGTGATATAATGAAAAAATCAAAAGCATGCTGTTGTGACTGTGAATGTGTTGAACCAAAGAAGAAAACTGTGAAAAAGAAATCAGTTAAGAAAGCCAAAAAGAAAAAGTAATTAAATAATTCCGAAAAATTTATCCTCTTTTTTATTTTCTTCATCAAATTCTTTAAGGAGCTCTTTCTGTCTTTTAGATAATTTTTTAGGAACGTCTATAATGACCCTAACCAATTCATCCCCTTTCCCATTTCTTCCAAGCTTCGGCATTCCCTCTCCTCTCAGTCTAAATACTGTGTGTGATTTAGTTCCATTCGGGATGTCTAAATTTACTTTCCCAAAAAGTGTTGGTACATCTATTGTCCCTCCAACTGCTGATTTACTAAAACTAATTGGCATTTCGATAAAAAGATCATCTTCTTTTCTTTCGAATCTCCCATGTTCTTTTATATAAACTTTAACAAAAAGATCTCCTGGTCCGTCTCTGCCATATTCACCAAGATCATCAAGCCTTAAACTCATCCCACTATGAATACCTGCTGGTACTGTTACTTTTATATGTTCTTTTGAACTTGATTTGCCAGTTCCACCACAATCCTTACATGGTTTTTCAACTGTGCTTCCCTCTCCTCTACATTTATTGCACGTAGTTACTGTGTAAAATGCCATAGGACCTAATTTTCTTGTTTGTTGAACTTGCCCCCTTCCATGGCAACTATTACATGTTTTTTTATTGTTACCTGGTTCGCTTCCATTTCCGTTGCATCTTGCACAGGCTTTACTTCGACTATAATTTATGTTTTTATCAACCCCTTTGGCAGCTTCTTCTAACTCTATTTCAATTGATGTTTCGAGATTGGCACCATACCCACGTCTACGTCCTCTTCTTCCAGATCCTCCACCAAACATAGAACCGAACATCCCACCGAATGGGTCTCCAAAATCGAATATATCTTGGAAATCACTAAAATCCGCATTTCTGAATATGTCCTCTTGGCTATACATCTGATCAAAGCCAGAATGGCCGTATTGATCATATTGTGCTTTTTTCTTACTATCATTAAGAACAGCGTATGCTTCTGAGAGTTCTTTGAATTTAGCTTCTGCACCTGGTTCTTTGTTTCTATCCGGGTGATATTCGAGTGCGAGTTTGCGGTATGCTTTTTTTATTTCTTCAGGACTAGCATTTCTTGCGACACCTAAAATCTCATAATAGTCTCGTTTTGCCATATTTTCGCCTTAAATTACCTATAACTACTATTCTGCTTATCATTTTCCATTTCATTCCATCTTCTCATCACTGATATTGCCCAATATTCTTCTTCAGTCATTTTTGGTTGTGCTTCGTTGACAACTGGTTTTTCTTTACCAGTCAAAATTGCATATGCTTCGCTGATCTCTCTAAATTTCTCTACAGCATCCGCATCTTTGTTGCGGTCAGGATGATACTTGAGTGCAAGTTTGCGGTATGCTTTTTTTATCTTTTTTTCATCCGCATCTTCGGAAACACCCAGTATCTCATAATAGTTTTTCGCAGAAATCACCTGATTTGTTGATCCAACCTAACCATGGCTTCCATGCCAGCAGTTATCATCCTATGCATGCCGTCATTGAATGCTTGTTCGGTAATAAACTCCCCATCTGCTCGGTTGGCAATAACAAGGCATGCTGTTCCGACATTATACCCGAGAAGTTCACCATTTATTCTGAAAAGCGCACTACTTTCCATCTCATTATTTACAACCCTAACGCCGTCAGCATTCAACTCTGCAAGTATTTCCTGAAGACGTGGAACCAGCACATTTAACCTTCCGATCTGCCTTCCCTGCGGTCCAAAGAATCCTGATGCCGATGACGTTGCACCAACAACATAGCCTGATTCGCGTGCACCCTCACCCATACCACGGTCGTTGCATGCAGCACGAAGTGCCTCCACAACCGCCGGAGTAGCGCTTGAAACATATGGCCTGAAATCATCGGCCAGTTGTTGTCTCACCACTGATTCATCAACAGTTCCGCTTCTAATAGCATCCAGGGCAGATGGGCAAATTTCACCAAGGTCAGCTTGAGTTATTGCCCTAACTACAGCTTCCCTAAGCCGGCTTTTTAATCCTGCCACAACCGGATCAGTAGAATAAAATGGATAATATATCCCCGTATTATCAAGTCCAACTCCATGTGTTGCTATGGCAACTGTTCCAAGTGCAATGTCCTTTTGTGGGCTTCCAGAAGTACCCAGCCTAATCATATTTCTTTTAACTGGGTCAAACCAGGTAGTTTTAACTGGGTCAAACTCGTGCACTGCATGAAGTTCAACACTTGCTATTTCGGTATTATCTGTGCCGATTCCTGTTCCCATAACTGCAACATCAACATCTTTATATTTTCCAAAGACAGTAACAAACTCTCGGTTCTCTGCAACTCTTCTAACTCCAGTTAGGTGTTCTGCTACGGTACCAACCCGTTTCGGGTCGCCAACCATAAAAATGTTTTTGATTGGTCCGTCTGAGCGTGCCAAATCAACATGATATAGTTTACCGCCTGCAGATATTATCAGTTCAGAACCTCTCATATTTCCCTTGACCATGTACCCACCTTACAGGAAGAATGCTGGCTCGCATTTTTAGCTATACCTTTTGGTATTTTCCATCAACCACATCATCGTCTTTTTTCTTCTTTCCCTTTTTTATATGCTCGTAACCTTGTTCACTACCCTCACTTGGGTTGGAGCCGCCTGTTTCGGAACCCCCTGGACCTCCGCCCATTCCTGGTCCGCCCTGCTGCTGATACATCGAACTACCAATCTCTTCAAGTACTTTTTTGAGTGCTTCAGTATCTGCTCTGATTTTGACTGCATCATCAGTTTTCATTGCATCTTCTAACTTTGCCTGTGCAGCGGTTAACTTATCATACTGTTCTTTCGTCATTTTATCTTTGAGCTCTTCGATTGTTTTCTTTGTTACATATATCATAGTTTCAGCTTCATTTCTTGCTGTAGCCAATTCATATGCCTTTTTGTCTTCATCTGAAAATCTTTCTGCATCTGTCATTTTTGTTTTTATTTCAGAATCTGACATCTTGAGCGGTGCAATTACTTTCATGGTTTGTTCTTTTCCTGTTGCTTTGTCTTTTGCTCCAACATGCAGTATCCCATTTGCATCAATATCAAATGTTACCTCTACCTGTGGGACTCCCCTGGGTGCAGGTGGAATACCAACAAGATTGAATTTACCAAGAGAGACATTATCCTTTGCCATTGGTCGTTCCCCTTGTAAAATGTGAATGTCAACTGCAGTCTGCATATCTGCTGCAGTTGAAAACACCTGGCTCTTTTTCGTTGGAATCGTTGTGTTTCTCTCAATGAGTTTTGTCATTACACCACCAAGAGTCTCAAGACCGAGTGAAAGTGGGGTAACATCAAGCAAAAGAACATCCTTTACTTCTCCTGAAAGTACACCACCTTGAACTGCTGCACCCATTGCAACACATTCCATTGGATCAACTCCTCTTTCAACTTTCTTTCCAAGAGTGTCCTCCACAAATTTTTGGACAACTGGCATCCTAGTTGGTCCACCAACCATAATTATCTTATCAATATCTCCTGGAGATAATTTGGCATCCTTAAGTGCATTTTCCATCGGATTTCTGCATCTTTCTATAACTGGTCTTATCAAATCCTCGAGTTTAGCTCTAGTTAGTTTGTAGACAAAATGTTTTGGTTGATTATCGATTGAGGTTAAGAATGGTAGATTTATTTCTGATTCCAAGGCAGTTGAAAGTTCTATTTTAGCTTTTTCTGCAGCCTCCAAAATTCTTTGGTGTGCTTGTTTATCTTTTGAAATATCCACTCCGCTCTCTTTTCTGAACTGGTCAGTAAGGTATTCTGAAATAATGGTATCCATATCTGTTCCGCCTAATTGTGTATCACCATTGGTTGCTTTAACCTCGAACACTCCACCACCAAATTCCATGATGGTGACATCTAGTGTTCCTCCACCAAGATCAAATACAAGTATTCTCATATCCTTTCCAACTTTGTCAACACCATATGCAAGACAGGCTGCAGTCGGTTCATTTACTAATCTTACAACCTCTAAACCTGCTATTTCACCAGCGTCTTTAGTTGCCTGTCTTTGATTATCATTAAAGTAGGCCGGTACTGTTATGACTGCTTTATCTATTTTTTCACCTAAAAATTCCTCTGCATCTTTTTTTATTTTCTGTAATATAAATGCAGAAAGTTCCTGTGGTCTATATTCCTTTTCAAAAATCTTGTATTTGTAATCACTTCCCATCTTTCTTTTGAATGCAGTGATAGTTCCTTCTGAATTTGTAACTGCTTGCCTTCGTGCTGGTTCACCTATTATTCTCTGCCCATCACGTGTGAGTGCAATATAACTTGGAAATGCCTTTCCGTATTGTGTTATCCCTTCTGCACTTGGAATTATCTTAGGTCTCCCACCTTCCAAAAACGCAGCTGCAGAATTACTTGTTCCCAAATCTATACCAATAATTTTAGTCATTTTTTCACCCTTTTTCCTCCTTACTTTTTCCTACGACAACTTTTGCGTGTCGTAGTATTTTTCCATTAATATAATATCCTTTTTGCACGACTTCGATTATCTTTCCTTCATGGCCATCAGCCTGTCTGAGTGCGTCGTGTTTGAACGGATCAAAAGTCTCACCCATGGCTTTCATCTCTACTATTCCTTCTTTCTTCAATGTATCACGCAATTTTGCATAGATCAATTCCACTCCATGTTTGAATTCCTTGTGACTTGATTTATCCATGTGATTAATCGCAAGTTCAAGTTCATCAACAATTGGAATGATCTTCATTATTGCATCTGCATTGCATTTTTCTTTTATCATTTCATTTTCTTTCATCACTCGTTTTTTGTAATTTTCAAACTCTGCCT
Organism: Microcaldota archaeon; assembly: GCA_043816005.1. GTDB lineage: Archaea > Micrarchaeota > Micrarchaeia > Anstonellales > Bilamarchaeaceae > Bilamarchaeum. The sequence goes on along the minus strand of JBDRIM010000062.1, from coordinate 8,288 downwards.
GAAGTCTCATCATTCGTTCTTCAAGTTCTTTTATTCTTTGATTTTGTTTTTCTAGTGTGTTTGTATCATCACCAATAAGTTTTTTCTCTTCTGGGGGACCTACCATTAATCTTTCTTCAGGTCCTCCTATCTCGAGTTTTTTTTCAATTCCTAGTTTTTTTGCTTCACTGCTCGTAAAATCACCCGTACTGGTTAATTTAAACTTTTAACAATTTGTTTAATATTTAGAAAGATTTTTAAATATTTATGCTAAAGAATAAATTATATGGTTCAAAGGAGATATTATCGTCAGATAGTTATTCGTTATATCTCACTTCCTATCCAAGAAGATGAAAATGCAGAGATAGATTATATATATCAATGCCTTGGGCTTGGTGACGAGAGAGATAATGTGGGACTATTGGTTTTTCGAGCTCTTGTTCGTGCAAGTATGAAAGGAACCGGTATCTCCTCAAGAGATCTTATGCAGTTAAGTGAAGTAAGTCAGGCAGCTGTTATCTATCATCTTAATTTGTTTCAAAGGTCGGGTCTTGTCATAAGAGATGGAAGAATTTATCGTCTTCGTGGTGATAATCTTGAACAATCACTAGGAGAGATGCAAAATGATATGCACCGCAGATTCGATCATCTAAAAGAAATTGCCAAAAATCTTAATAAATAATTTTTGTTACACTTATTTATATACTTGAAAACCCTAATTTTTTTCTCAGTTAATAAAATTCGAGGTGAAGAAAAATGAATAAAGGGTGTTTTGAAATTCAGCAATGTTAGGAATGTAGTTAGATCTAATCATAGTAGTGAAATTGAAGGAACAAATCTATTTTTGCAATCAACGGAGGGAGTTAGATGGGCGGCGTAGCACCAGTTCTAGCAGAAAAGGGACCAGTCCGAGTTTCTCCATTACCTCCTGTTGCAACAGTTGCAAGATTGGCAGGACAGGATCAACAACAAAAAAGATTTGTCTATGAAGTTGGGAGAGTTCGTGAAGCCACTCGCGATGATCATGCAAAAAAGGTTATGGTTGAAGTTCCAAAAGATTTAGCAAGACGTTACGGAGGTAAGTCTGATCCTGAAACATTAAATGGTCGGGCTGCTTTATTGGAATGTGCATCAGAACTTGGTGCGGCAACTCGCGAATACCTTAACCATGATGCATTCAGCGGCAATGTTCTTTTGCATGGCGTTGATATGGTCAGTGTCAGGCAAAATGGTTTTGGACGCCAATATGCTATGGAAGGATTTGTTGAATCTGCCGATAGGTATTTTGTTGTTCGTGCAAATCAATCATAATTTTTTATTTTTTTATATCTCAATTGATTCAACATTTCCCTTGAATTCTTTTAGAATATTGGTATTAAGCAAGTGTAATATATTTTGAACATCAGCACCCCTTACTAACTTTATTCTTATTACAAATTCAGTTATTCCATTCTTAACTCCATTAACAAATATCTTTGGTTTTGATTCGTTTGGTATGTCCTTCAAGTCCATGGTCAATTTCGATGAAATTGTGTGCAATTTAGAACTTATTTTGTCAATATCAGTTCCTTTGATCTTCGTATAAATACTAATCTCATTCATATCTGTTTTATGCAATAAAATTAATCGTTTGAAAAATACATAGTTCGGTACTACTATCATTTTCCCATCAATTGTTCTCAATAATGTAGACCGAGCGTGTATTCTTTCTACAAATCCCCTATTCCCATCGATTTCTATAAGGTCTCCTTCTTCCACATAATAATTTGTCAACTGGAAACCAGCAGCAATACTCTTTATCTGGGAATGGAAAACAGTAAAGAAAAACAAACCTAGTAATGCAACCAATATTGCAACTACAAAACCGGCCTCAGTATCTAATACCTGTATAGACAGTATGAAAGCCAAGCTGTAGATTAATATGCTTACTGCGCTTTTTAACATGGGCAAGGAACGATAAAGGGTTGCAATTTCTGCTATACGTGCCTTCCTATACCTAATATCTATCATACTAAGAATCATTTTTGCTATTATATTTACAATAACAAAAATCAAGAGTATATTCCATATCTTGAATAGTGGATTAGTTAACACATCACTTCGTATTATCGACAACCCAGCGTAGATACTAAGTAAGAAAACGCCCACTGCAATCGATGGTGTCAAACTACGCATAATTTCTGGTATAAAATATAACCCTCCTTTAGAAAAAGCTCTACTTCCAAATCTTAGCAAAATGCTCCAGATAACTATTCCAATAATAAATGCGAGGATAAATGCTATCCCGCCTATCCAAACTCCATCCCAAGATATGTCTGTTAAGTCAACCATTGTAAACACCAATTATAAGCACAATTTTTTTGCATACTCTATTTCCTTATCAAATCTTTTTGAGAAATATAAACCCAAATAATTTGCTAAATCGTCTGTCATAACCTCATTTTTAACATAACCATTCTTTAATGCCAATTCGATTATCTCATCAGATATGGTTTTCTTTTGTTTTAATATATTTCTTATTGGTGTTAAGAATTTTGATTTCTTTGATCTATGACTTATCTTATCTACGAGGCTAAGTAATTTTTTACAATATGTATATACAGTTTCTGATTCCAATCCACTTGTAGTTGCTAAATATTCCAAATGCCGTACATGGCTGTATGGGGGTAAATAAATGATGTCATCTTCCAATAAAAATGGTTCTGTTATTCCCAGATCATCAGGTTGAGTTTTGAATTTTTGGTTTTCTATTGCTTCTAAAGCATACCTCATCAGTGCAGTTAAGGCCATAGTGTAAGCAGGATAATTTATGTCAGGACCACGGTATTCAAATGTTCCTATTTTATTTATCCTTAGTGGACCCCACATGAATTTAAGGGTCGGTACACACATTATGTCAACTATGTTTTTGAAACGGTTTTTTTGAAGTATTTTTATCCATTCTGTTTTTCTTTTGTCAGCCATAACTCGTAGATCATTTAGCGTGAATTCGTAATTTGGTAATGATCCAAATAAAGGGAGGTAGTAATGCATACCATTTACTTCACTATAATCATTCAATGCAAAATCTCTATACATCAAAATCCTACAATCCTTTGCAAGCTGTTTTCCTTGCCAAAAAGGAGATGACTGACAAAGTGAAATGCCTACTGGATCAATAGCTATCAAAAAATTATATTGATTCAAAAATACATCTTTGGAGTGTGAACATTTTGTAGTTTCAATTCTTTCTTCCTTTACTATCCTTTCAGGTAGTTCGTAGTGGAAATGATATCCACAAACACTTGCTTCTATTAATCCAGCATCACCAAGTACTGATTTTTTAGCACGATACCATGTAGTATTATCATTCAATTTTGGGGATGTTTTACCTGGGTAGGTTGCCAATGGCAATAATCTGTAAGAATGTTTTTCGCTTAGCTCAACTAATTTTTCCAGTCTTTTCAAAAATGAGGATGCTGCATCTTTTACAGTTCCTTTTGCGTCTGATCCGATTTCAATCATAATTTGTGATATTTCCTTACGTGCATGAAGATATTTTTCATTCTCTAACGCTTTAATCAATTCGTTTGCTTTATTGACTGGGCTGCCGTTCTCATCTAGTATAAAGAATTCCATTTCCCAGCCAATTTTGGCCCTTCTCAGTATTGATGCCATCTTAACCAAGTCGTATCTTTACCATCCTTAAGAATTCCGTTGCTATTTCTTTTGGTTCTCTCATTTCTGGATAGATCCCAGGAAAGGTGTTTAAATCTACAACCAAATACCTGCCATCCTTAGTTTTTATCAAGTCCACTCCAAAAAAATCCATTCCAGTTGCTTTGGCAACTGAAAGTGCAATATTCTTCTGTGTTTCATCAACTGTTTTTTTGGTCATTGCACCGCCTAATCTCTTTCTGTCTAGCACTTTATACCCCTTTATCTTTGTTTCATGTTTTCCATAGGCGTATAATATCTCTCCACCAACAACGTTTATACCACACCAATCACTCATATCATTTTCATAAAATTTTTCTACATATATTGTATCTATCCCGGAGAAATCTATTAAATCTAGCAAATCATCTGGATCATCAGCTTTGTATATTCCAACTCCAAAAGATCCGAATCTTGGCTTAACAAGTACGCTCCCCCAATTTTCAAAAATCCATCTTATTGTTTTTTCATCAGTAGAATTAACCAGTGCAAATTCTGGAACTGGGATTTTATTATCTTTAAGAAAACTTGAAGTCTTAATTTTATCCAAACCTATTCTCAGTCCTTTGGTTGGATTAATGACTGGGACTGTTACTTCTAACTTTTCCAGAACAAGGATATCATGACTATCACTATGTTTATTCATGTCAGAAAACCAAAGATAACCATCTAACTGACTTGCATCAAATTCATCAAAGAAAACTTTTCCATCTCTTATACTTGCATTCCTGAAATCCAATCCTTCGACCACTTCAAATTCAGTTTTCAATTCTCTTACTATCTCACTGGCAACACTCTCAAGAAATATCCCTGGATTTTTCTTGTCAACAGCCCTTAATGTTGGTCGTGTTGGTATCCAAATTCCTAATTTTTTCATACTCTTATAATTCTGTGTGCAAATAAAAACAAACCTGTTCTACGATCGTGGTACAATACATCGTCCATTGTGGAACAGTTCACTTTAAATAATAATAAAACCTAGAACTACTAAGGAGGAACATTATACTATGCGGAATGGTAAAAAAATCATAACAATTTTTGAAAGGGATAGAGTCGGACTTGTTACTGAAATTGTGAATATGCTAGAACGGGAAAGGATAAAAGTCGATTTTGTAGAAGCTGATCTTGTTTTGGATAAGGCAAGAATCTCATTGGGAGTTTCTAATTTTGCTAAAGCTAAAAGATTACTTGTTGGTGCTGGGTATACTATTGTGAATTTGGATAACAAGAAAGAGTAATCTATAATTTTATTATTTTTTTGAATAATCTCAATGAATTAAAAACATACTTGCGAATACAACCCATGATAGACCTTTTAACAGATATCCTGGCTAGGCTTATTTTACTTTTACAAGCGCCGTTATCAGACCAGCTTATGCTCTGGACCGCAGCTCCATTAGTGATAGCGACTTTATTCATGACTCTTTATTTTGGCAAATACAAACAAGAAGAACTTGGATGGAATACTGCATTTGGAAATACTATGGTTTTTCTCTTCATTTCCATCAACATGATTCACTTCATGTATAATTCTTCTGATACCTCTTGGGACACTCTCATGTCAAACAACCTTTTCCTTACTACTACTACAGCACTTTTTGGAGGCGCAATTATACTCATGGCTGTAACCTATTATCATCTTCTTCCTAAGAAAGTTGCATTTTTCCTTTTTTCTGCTCCCCCAGTTAATGTTTCTGTGTATGTTATAATGACTATAATCTACACCGGAGTTCCTGCAGATATTGTAACTCTTGGTGCAGCAATACTACTTTTTGTTATAATCTTTATCCTACTGAGATTACTACAGATGGTTGAGCATATGGCTAGCAATCCGGAAGGTCTTTCACTACAGCAAGAGACAAAAGAAATAAATCTAATGAAAAAGTTGAAGGAGAAAAATACAAAACTTGCTGAGAAAAAACATAAAGAACTGGGGGGAGAAAAACCAAAAGAAGAAACCAAAAAAGAACCAACTGAAGAAAAACAACAAGAAACCAAATTCAATGAAGAAATTCAAGAAGAACCAACTGAAGAAAAACAACAAGAAATTCCAGAAGTTAAAATCGAATAGAAAAAGATATCATTGGTTAAATAATTTGGAATTTATCCTAGTAAATCATTTAAAATAAGAAAAGATATCAATTCTATAGTTTGTAATTTTTTTGTTAAGTTTGATGATGCCTGTAAGTTAACAAACGCAAGATGATGAGGCGAATTGGATGATTAGCACAGATGAAATATTAAAATTGAAAAAAGTGCGTCGTAGCCTGGAGCGCAGAATGGAAAAAATAGAAAAAACCCAACGTCCTATCACCTTGAAGCTTTCTAAACAACTAAGTGAGATAATCGATGGTATAATATCTACACGGGAAAAGGAAAAAACATTGTGGAATCCAGATATCAACACTCGAATCAGGCTTGCAAAGAAAGGAATGGTTTTTGACAAAGAACTCGGTCGTTTTGAACTGGAGGTTGTTGGTGAATTTGATAGTCATAACATTTCAAAAGACTCGGGAAAAAGATTTATATCAATCGCAAAACTGATCAGGGATAACAAGATGCAGATTGCAAGAGAAGAATTGAAATATTTTGAAGAGATCGTGACTCTTGGTAAGGAATACGAGATTACAGAAGAGGAGATAAGGAAGAAAGACAGGATTCTGAAAAGAGAACGGCTTAATATAGAAAAAACATTGAAAGAAATGGCAAGGCTGGAAAAGGAAACTATCAATCTGGAAAAAGTGTACAGACACGAGGAACTGCTGAAAAATCTTGAAAAATTGAAAGGATTGCGGAAAGTTTATGTACGGTCTCTGGTTTCAAAGCCAGTAATGGAGTTACTTGGGGAAACCGAAGGTCAATCCCTGAAAGAGTACTATCAAGTATTCCAGAACAAAGAGGAAATGGCACTACTAAAGCAGTTCTTTACTGATTATCCCATGTTTGGTAAATACAATGCAAGCCAGATTTGCGAATTCTTTGAATACAGTGAAAAAAAACTTTCGCATGTTTGTCCCGAAACCTCCAGATTCAAAAAATTAATTCTGGGAAACAGAAATCTGTTTGAAACAATTGGTTCACTGGAACTGACCTCATTCCTGGCAGTGAATGATGAAAACGAAAAAACACTAGATTTCTATGTCCGGGATGTCAAAGGTGCACAAGAAGTCGTTGAGCGTATAATTCAGTTGAAAAAAGAAAAAAATTCAGACAGAGAAGAATATGAAAAAAACAGGCAGATCGAGGAAAGCAAGAAAGATTTCGCAAAATATTCGAAAACCGTACTAGAGAATGAATTGAAAACCACAAGGAGTCTTCTAGAACTTCTGCATTCTGAGGCCCTTGAAGAAGATACTGAAGAAAAAATGGGACTACCTCTGATGATTAGCGCATTCATCAAAAAGTTGGTTGGGAATTCCTAATCTAAAGATTCAATAAAGTTTCATTTTCAGTGATTATGGAGTTAATTGACCGTTATCAGTTGAAATGTTAATTTTTAGAGCGTCTAACCTTATAGGAATAGCTAAAGCTAACTGAAATTAGAGCGCCTTATTGTTGACTATGTCAAATTCATTCAGCAAAGCCAAATACTTTTGAAAATTTATCTAAAATGAACGAAGCACGCAAAATGCAAAGTGCAACTATACACATACAAGCGTATATGATAAAACTGACTGTAGATGACTGTTCCTCACTAACTACATTGAGTTCTCTAATAATAAAGAGGCTATACGGGATTGCCATAAGCCAGAAACCAACCAACATCCAGTTTAGGAATGATTTCAATTCACCTTTCACGAACCTTCTGACAGCTATTGTCATCAAAACGATGGCCATAAAAACAAATAGGAGCGAAGCAACTGCAAGAATAATATACGGTTCAATCATTTAATCACCTAGTCTTATTGTTTTATTACACAAAGATGAAATCTGGTTCTTTGTTTGTTCATCTATTTCAGCTTCAATGGATATTATTACTCCTGAAACTTCATGAAGCTTTATTTTTGTAATTAAAAAATGAGAAAATTTTGCAACTGAACCGGCAGTGTTATACATTGCAAGCGTACTAAGCGAATCCATCATTACGAATTGTTTTCCTTTTGGCATTGCTGCAATCAGTTGGGATATCGCTACGCCAAGCTCAGTAAGGTTAGCTGGAGATGATATAAATAATGCGTTTTCCGTGCGTGCTGCTTGTCCACCTGCTGTTTTTGTAATACAATCTATGAAGTAAAGTTTTGATTGGTCTATTTTGCGTTTTTCTATTATCTTTACAAGTATGCTGTAGGGGTTATTTAGGGTTATAATAACTCCAGTATACCCTTTGTTAACCAAATAATCCAAGACATTTAAGTTAACTTCTAGCAATTTTTCTCCTGGGGCAGATATAAGAAACACTTCGCCGTCTTCTAAAGAGTTTAGCTCTTCTTCTAATTGCATACTTACTTCTAGTGTTGCGAATTTATTAATATTATTGATTTTTGTAAAAAATTAAACACACTGTCCATGAACAAGTTCAAAATAGTCGTTTTTGTTCCGAGGTGTTCACAGCGAGCACTCGAAGTGCGAGCTCAGTGAACAAAAACGCCTTGGCCGGGATATTCGTGCGCTTT
>JBDRIM010000061.1:0-45978 GCA_043816005.1 Microcaldota archaeon | reverse complement strand
CTTGACACCCTAAAGAATGCATCCGGATATTTTAGGAATGTTATGACTGCGTTCGAACCTCGGGGTTATTTCCATACAAAATTCGTTTCAGAAATATACTCTGTTAGGTGGGATATTATTTACATCACTGCTTCTGTTTTGATATTCTGGTTTTCACGTTCATACCTTCAATTTGGCATTTTGTTAAGCGACTTTGAGATTCAGGCAGATCATCTGTTGTTTTTATTTCTTGCCTTGATACTTATATTACCTAGTTATAGACTTCTCTCTTCTACAAAACGTCTTCTTGATGCACTATCCGTAGTTTTTTCTCAGACAACTGCGTCAGCCAAAAAAGGCCACATCATCCGTAATTTTACTATATCCGTACTGTTTTTCCTGGTCTTTGCAAACTATTTCCTAATAATAAATCTTCTTGCACTTCCGGATATCTTCAATTGGTTCTCTTTAATTTTTGGTATTCTACCCCTTTTCTTTTTTTGGAGCGCAGTGAGAGTATCCTCAACGTGGTTTATGCTTAGCGGTAGAAAATCTATTTTCGTTCATTATCCAAGTGCTAAGACATCTCCGAATGACCTTGTTCTGGTGGCACAAAAACCAACAAAACAACCAAAAAAACATCATTAATACCACATTATTTACGTGCCACTCAACAGTTATGATTTAAATTTTTATTTACTAAGTTACCTACCATGACTAGTTCGGAACAAGTGAGCAAAAGTCTTTTCAGTGCATTTATCATGCTATTCCTAGTCTATCTTATTGCAGTGCCATTCTACATGCATTTTGAAAATCTTTCATTAGTAAATGCCATCTACTTTGTTTCAGCTACCATTACTACTGTTGGCTATGGGGATATAATCCCGCAGACTGATCTTGGAAAAATATTCACAGTGTTTGTTTTATTCTCGGGAGTATCAATTTTCTTCTATCATGTTACTCACTTCGGGTTATTCCAAGAAAGAGCACTTGATCCACATGTCCATCGTAGGCTTGAAATCCTACGGAATCTCACAGAGCTTCAAAGTGGCAATGTAAAAAAGGAAGAAGTTCGTATGATTAAAGATAAATTAAATAGAATTTCAAGAGAGCATTCGAAAAAATGAACTTTTATGAACAAAAATTTATAAAAAATCCCTTTACAAAGTCCCAACAAGAAAAAATCAGGAGGACAAATTTTACGATTGTTGGGCTTGGTGGCACGGGAGGATTTATCTTAGAAAATTTATTGAGGGTTGGAGCAGAAAATTTAACAGTCTTTGATCATGATCGTTTTGAACTATCTAATTTCAATAGACAAACTCTTGCAACAGAAGAGTTTCTTGATATGCCAAAAGTACATGCTGCAATTGCAAGAGCAAAAAACATAAACAAGAATATCAAAATAACTACATTCAGTCATTTCGATGGAAATACTAAAATTAATCCATCAATATTTCTTGATGGTACTGACAATATTAAATCCAAATTAATTATGGCACAAACGGCCCGCAAGAAAAAAATACCCTACGTTTTCTGTTCTACTTTAGCGTCTAGAGGAATAGTAACAACTTTTACTAATTACAAATTTGAAAGAGCATTTCAGCTGCCAAAAAATATCGAACTAAAACATTATCAAACTTGTTCATCCATCATATGTCCGGCTGCTTCACTTGCAGGTTCTCTTGCTGTTTCCCAAGCAATAAATTTTTTGCTAAAAAAACCAGTTGTCATTGCTCCTGATGCATTGTTTTTTGATCTTGATAAGAAAGATATTTTTTGGAGGGCGAAACTCGGATGATGGATTATTTTGTGGTTGAACCATGCAGTTCATCTAATGGTATAGAAATCAGGCTAAAAGGAAAAAAAATAGATTTGAAGAAAACAGCCTTAATTTTCGAACCAGTTGGGACAAGCCCAGTTGTCTTATTGGTTAAATTTAATGGATATGCCGTAAGTTTATATGCAAGTGGAAGAGTTATGATCAAAGGGAGCAAAAAAATCAGTAACAAAACTGGCAATTCTCTTGCAAAAGATCTTATCATGCTCCTTGAAAAAAACAATGCAATAATTGATTAACATGAAAATCGATTTCCATATTCATACAAATTATTCAGTTGATTCGCGTACCAAACCAAAAGATTTGGTGGTAAAAGCAAAAAAACTCGGAATCATTCCTACTATCACCGATCACAATTCTATTGGTGCACATAAAGAAATGCAAAAACTTGGTGCAAAATTTATTCCAGGAGAGGAAATTTCAACTGATAAAGGGGACCTTATTGGTCTTTATATTAATGATTTCATTCCAAAAAAAATACCATTTCTCGAGGCAATTGATAAAATTCATGAACAAGGTGGGTTGGCCTATCTCCCACATATGTTTGATTATGGCAGATCTGGTGCACATGCACCAGAAAATGAGGCAAAAAAAGTTGATATTATTGAAGTTTTCAATGCCAGGTGCATGAAAAAAGAATATAATGAAAAAGCAGAAAAGTTTGCTATAAAGCACAAAAAACTCAAAGCTGCTGGCAGTGACAGTCACTTTTTGTTTGAATTTGGGAAAACATACACCGAACTTCCTGCTTTTGACCTGGACAATCCAAAAGCACTTCTTAAAGCACTCAAATCTGCAAAATTTGTTACAAAAAAAGCTCCAATCTATGTTCGAGGTACAACAACACTAGTTCATTTGGGTAAAAAACTACTTGGCCATCATCCGAAATCTATTTAATCCTAAAACAATCATTCAAACCAATGGCCGAAACATTTGTTGGTATTGAAATCGCTGTTATCATAGTAACTGCATCAATTATTCTAGCTGGAATTCTTATCGGTGTAGGTAAGGCAATCGGCAATAAAAAAGTTGAACATTTTGGGGTGGAAGAACTCGTACAATCTGTCGTGAATGCCGCAATAATAGGATCACTTGCAGCTATTGTAGAGTTAGTAGCTGCAATTAGCTCATCAATTATTCTAGGAACATGTGCTACTGGTAATGTTGTTTCGCAGCTTAGTTGCACTCTTGTTAATGCAAATAACTCTCTTTTTACACTTTTCAACCAACTCTTGCAAGTATCAACAATAGTTAGCTACTATCAAACAATTTCTCTTGATTTTGGTGCATTTGCTCTTTCACCATTTGCTAATCTTGGATCAATATCAAACATATTTACAGTTCAGTTGCTTAGTATAAATGCAATTATGATGCTTGGACAACTTAATGTAAATATAACAACATTCATTGGTCAGAATGCTCTTGGCCTTCTATTTCCTCTTGGTCTTGTTTTGAGGACATTTTTTGCAACAAGAAAACTGGGTGGCTTTTTGATAGCACTCGCGATTGGTCTATACATATTTTACCCAACATTCATTATGATTTTCCCAAATCCATCAGAATCAATAGAAGCATCAACATTTATCATGCAAAATTTTACTAATAATAGTTACTATTCAACAATCCCAGTAATAGATCTAAATGATAATTACATACTTGCAGGAAAACTTGACGTTATGAGTGGACGTTGCAGTTTAACTAAAAGTGTATTTTACATAAATGGTACAATCCAAAATCTTACTATGCCAGATGGCACTACTAATCCAAATGCCACTTCCTGTGATATTTTGTTATATGATCAACAAAACTATACTCAAAATATCTCTGTTGATCTTGCAGGCGATCTGACAATTATAACACAAAGCAATAATGATTCTATTTCCAAATCTGTTCTTTATACTGTATTAGCCCCATTATTCTCTCTGATAATAACAATTGTATTCGTCAAGGAACTTGCAGGCATTCTCGGAGGGGAAATTAATCTAAAAGCGTTTGCCGCAATCTAGTCAAAAATAAAAAACAACAAATCATCAGATGTTCGGAATAAGACCGTCATGATTTATCCAATATCCAGATTTTCGTCAAGAGTCAAATTTTATTGGTTGTCGAGGGCCTAAAACAGCTCTACTTGGCAATCTGATTTTTAAACCATACAAGTGTATGTGATATCATGTTTCTCAATAGAGCAGTCACTGCATTCGCCCTTATTGGGGGTGTACTGGCAGTAATTTTGTCTTTGCTATATGGTAATCCACTACTTCCAATCATCTCAGGTTTTTTCTTTTTCATGAGCCTTGTTTTATGGAAATATGGTTATCTGATTGTACCATTTTTCACAAAAGCAACCAACATCATAGAAATTCATGATAGCTATGAAGTTCCTGCTTCACGAGAGTACATCATAAAGAAAACCGAATCAGGTTATTATACATCCAAATTTTTAGAAATCAAGTTCTATGAAAGTTCTATGGACAAAAACAACGAAGAAAAGAAGAATATGTTTGAATCTTTTGAAAAAGCAGTCAGTTCTTTGAAGTACATAGTTAAAATCTCATTGATGATCAGCACTCTTGATCTTTCCAAGCACATAGACGAAATAAAAACAAAGCGTAGTGCAGCAGAATCCAAAAAAGCAAAGGAGGTAAAACTTGCTGCAGACGAATCAATGAGGATGGATCGTGAATTAGCTTACTGGAATCGTCTTCTTGATCGCATCACTCAGGGTGAAAGACCGGTTGAGATTATTGCATTTGCATCAACAACTGCATTTGGACTAACACGAGAAGAAGCAGTAAGCCGAGTTTCAAGACAAGCAAAAGAACTCAAAACTATTCTTTCAAGTTCATTGGGTTGTGATATCCGCGAACTTCATGATTTGGAAATGTTAAAATGCTTTGAATGGGATCATTTCTTCCCAACAAGTCCAGAAGAGATAAATGATGCTCTATTTTGAATTACCTCTTAAGATAACTTTATATATCCTCTAAGTTTACAAATATAGGTATATTGGGAGGAAAACTGTTAACATGAAACCATCATATATGCTCTCGAAAGAAATTGCACGAAAGATGATTCTAGTGCACCCACCAGAGCCACGTAAAGAACTTCTTCTTGCCAATCCATCCCATGGGGTCTATATAGGTAAAACTAGGTTTCTCCACACTCCTGTTTTTTGGGATCCAAGTAAACTTATTAATCCACATATAGCAGTTATTGGAATTACTGGGTCAGGAAAGTCGATTGATAGGAACGAGAGCGTTCTTGTCCGCATGAATAATAGAGTCAAACTTGTCAAGATCGGGGAACTTATAGATACTATTATCTCCCGTTCTTTTGTTGTTTCCAAAATCGATGATCTGGAAGGAATACAGAATCCTGGTATTGAGGTTTTTTCCTTCGATGGTACTCTAAAATCAAGCTGGTGTAAAGTTTTGTTTGCCGGCAGAAAATCAATTCCAGACCGACAGTACTATTTCGAAACAGCAAGCGGAAGAAAAATAACCACTACTGGCGACCATAATTTTGTTCTTTTGAAAGACTCAAAAATTACCATGTCTAAAGGAACAGAGGTAACGGTTGGAGATTACATCCCACTCCCGAGACGGGTTGATTACGAGGGCAGTCTGAATGAGATCAATCTTATTGATCTTCTGAGTGGCAATGATCTGTTTGTGTCAGGAGCTGCCCGACTGGCAGGTCTAGCATATACTAAAAAAATTATCATTAATCAAAAATACGACAAATATCTTCGTTTCTACAAAAATGGCAGATCTATCCCATTGGACTATTTCAAACAGCTTCTTTTTGTTTGTCCGGAATTCACGGATCACTTATCCATCAAAGCCACCAAAAGCAAAAAATATCTTCCTGCTATCATATCTAAAGACAAACTCCCCTTTCTGTTCCGGTTGCTTGGTTATATTACAGCTGAAGGTTGCATAACAAAAAGAACAGTGATGATCAGTGCCATGGATGAAGAAACCATCTGTGATATTACAAATTGTTTTACTGCCCTTGACATACCCCATTTTAAAACCAAAACTGCAGTAATCAGCGGTTCTAAAGTCTTCTTCAAACTAGTTCAGGCACTTGGTTTCTTCGGGAAATCGCATGATAAACATATGGGGGATATATTAATCAACTCTCCTAAAGAATACCTCTCAGAATATCTATCTGCTTATTTCGAAGGGGATGGGGGAGTGGACGGCGTTTCTGTTTCATGTACTACTAAATCTCAAGAGCTTACTAACCATCTGGGTTATATGCTACTGCGTTATGGGATCGTGTGCCGTATGCACAACCATTGGAAGATGGCTACGAATTCGGCGCATACTGGAGCATATTACCATAGAATATCTATTTCCGGTAAACAAAATATTGACGCATTCAAAAACCAAATCAATTTCGTTTCTTCTGCAAAGATTAAGAAGCTCGAAATTCTGTGCAACAAGATAAAAAAAGAGAGCACTAATGTGGATATCATACCAAATGTTTCTATGGTGTTCGAGGCCGTACGTGAAAGATATTCAGTTCCACGTACACAAATGACCTATTCAATAAAATCTGGCTTAAGAAAACCATCCAGATCCTATATCCATTCATTTGTAAATTCAGTCGGTTCTCCAGATGATTCTGATCACGAGTTTCTCAAACTACTCTCAGAAAGCGATTTGTTTTGGGACAGAATCGTAGCTAAAAGAGAAATCGAAACAGATGGCGGATTTGTGTATGATCTAACAACTGAAAACGAAGTGTTCATGGCCGGATTTGGCGGGCTTTTTGTGCATAATTCCTACACAGTCAAAACCTTCCTCACCCGCGCCTCATTGATTTGGAATACTAATGCTATAATCTTGGATTGGGTTGGTGAATATGAACCCTGGGTGAAACAAGCAGGGGGCAAAGTTATCAACCTTGCAAAAGAAAAGCTGAACATTCTCGACTTGGTTGGTCTTCCAAAAAGAAGCAGAATCAAACAAATTATGTCTGCACTTGATATCCTTCTAGATCTTAAATCATATCCAAATGAGAGGGACGAAATAGAAGAAGCATTGGAAACTGTATATTATGGCGGCAAAGGCAAAGCAAAAACTAAAAAAGAAGATCATGGTCCAAGCAAGATGAAACCAACTCTAAATGACGTAGTAAAACTCCTAGAAACATCCCACAAAAAGAAAGCAGCCAGGCTTCTAAAAAGATTCACTGCAGAAGGAACTGATTTTTTTGCAGGGACCTCAACTATGGATATCAAAAAACTTACCTCTAGTGGTCTTGTATGTATCGATCTTCATGATCTTCCAAGCGAGGAAATGAGGAGTCTTGCTGGTTTGACAATCTTACAATACATAAAGGAACTTATGCGTGCTGAAGGGATGCAGTCTGATAATAAAAAAGTGAAATTGTTTGTTGTATTAGATGAAGCTTGGAAAATAGCACAGGACGAACGAAGCGATGTTATCGCAATTGTGCGTGAAGGACGTAAATACAATTTCTCATTAGTTATCGCCACGCAAAATCCTACTGACATGCATAAAACTATCTTTAGCAACATCGGCAGTGTTTTCGTGCTTAGGCTCATACTCAAAGAATTTCGTGATTATGTTCGAAATTCAATTGGCTATTCGGATTTTATCGATGGTGAAATATCAAAGTTTGGTGTTGGTGATGCAGCAGTAAATATGATATTCGCTGAAAGACAGACAAAAGTTATGACGTTTTTAATGGATAAGATAGATGGGGAGGAACCACTTCTCATATATAAAATCAAAGGTGGGGATATGATAGTTGAAGTTGAACGTGAACAATTTGTCAGGATGTTATACGAAATAGGTCTCAATGAAGGTCAGCTCAATATGATCAAAAACGAATTTTCAAAAGGTGATGGTCTTCTTGATGGTGAACAATTGGTTGCAGTGTTAGAGAAATTTGGTTATGCTAGGCCGTCTATTATCTCATTTCTACGTCAGCTTGGCATCGATGAGAAGAATCTTATTCGGGTCTTTTCTCTAGTTAGGATGAGGAAGGCCACAAAGGGCGTAGTAAACGTCGTTTTGGAGGAAAACAATGTCTGAGGAAAAAATAATTATTGTTGCAAAGCAGAAAAGACAACTCAAACATCTTGCATCACTCTTAAGTGGCCTTGGTTTTACAAAAATCGCATTTATAAAAAATGTGCTTTCAGTTGAAAAAATAAAAGGTTCTGATCTCCAGGGCAGGCCGCATCTTGAATATCGTGTGGAGTTTAAGCATGATACAATTGAGTTCCATTATGGGTACTCAGCAAAAAGAGGAAAAACGGCAAGGCTTCTTGATCTGATACCCACATTCCTAAATATTTTGCAAGTTGCAGAAGATTATTACGATGTAAAACCATCAACCATCTTTTCTCAAGTGAATTATATCATGGCAGAAGCTGCAAAAATAATCGATCGTGATGCAATAGAATTCTCAACCCAGCTCACAGAACTACAAGTAAAATATGAGGATCTTACTGCTAAATATGATGATCTGGTACGATCAGGTGAAACAAACACAAGACTATTGCTTGAATGCGAAAGAAAAAGAGACGAACTTCAGAAAAAACTTGCTCATATGACTGGCATGAGCGATGATTTGCTTAAAGAATCATTATATAATTGGATAAAAGTGCATGGCGGTGCCATAGATATTCGAGATTTTGCCAAAGCAAATTCGGTTGCCATAACTAGAGTAGAAGAAGGGCTCAACCTTCTTATTCGTGAGGGCTACATAAAGAGGCGGTCTGATTGAAGGCAAAGAAACAAAAAAAATCAAAATCAATTAAAAAAACCAAATCACCATCAAAAAAATCCAGGATAAAAAAACAAACTCGGCACGTTGTTAGAAGTAAAACTCAAACAAAAAACATGTCAAAACCAAAAAAATATCCAAAACGAAAAAGCAAAATTCGATCGCCTAAAGAAATTATTATTCACCAGGACATAATCCCACAAAATATTCTTAGTGATTATGTATTCGCATTTGAATTGACAAAACCATATCCAACTATTCGTTCTTATATAATAAAACAGCCATTGAAAAAACAAGTAAAAGACATTTTATTCGAGCTTTTTGGTGCTGGAAAATAATTTAAATTTAAACTCTATATACTATTTATGAAAATTCTACTTATCGGTAATGGTGCACGTGAGCATGCAATAGCAGAAAGGTTGGCTCAAGATTGTGAACTCTATTCAGTAATGTCAAAAAAGAATCCTGCAATAGCACAACTTTCGAAGGAGTATTGGGTATGTAATATAGAAGATCCCAACGCAATTCTAAATGCGATATCTGGTAAATCATTTGATCTTGGTTTTGCTAGTCCAGATGCAACACTTGCAGCAGGTGTCAGTGATGCACTTGCAAGTACTGGTATGCTTGTTGCGTCCCCGTCGAAAGCAGCATCCAGAATAGAATGGGATAAATCATTCATGCGCAATCTCATGAAAAAATACAAGATAGATGGTTTGCCAAGACACGAACTTGTCAGAAACACATTAGAAGCTGCAAATACTATGAAAGAGTATGGTGAAGTTGCCATAAAACCGCTTGGTCTTACTGGCGGAAAAGGTGTTAAAGTTACCGGAGATCATTTTACTGAATTAAACGATGGGCTTGATTATGCAAATTCTTTGATAGATAAGGATGAAGTCGCTCTAATTGAAGAAAAATTAATCGGTGAAGAATTCACCCTCCAGGCATTTTGCGATGGCTCTAGAGTGATTCCTATGCCCCCTGTACAAGATCACAAAAGAGCATTCGAACAAGATCGTGGACCGAATACTGGTGGGATGGGTAGCTATTCAACCGGTGAAATTCTTCCATTTTTGTCAAAAAAAGAAATTGACGATGCAATTAAAATAATGCAAAATACCGTGCATGCACTGAAAAAAGAAGGTGCACCATTCAAAGGAGTTCTTTATGGTCAATTTATACTAACTAAGAATGGTCTGAAGGTAATTGAATTCAATGCGAGATTTGGTGATCCTGAAGCAATGAATGTTTTGTTTTTGCTACAAGATTCTCTTAGTAATATTTTCCTTTCGATTGCAGAAGGCCAACTTACACCAACTAAATTTTCACAGGATTGTACAGTGGTAAAATATCTCGTCCCTGAAGGTTATCCAAACAAACCACTCAAGGACGCAGAGGTAGTTGTTGATGCACACAATATGGAAAGGTGCGGAGCACAAGTGTATTATGCAGCTGTTTACGAGAACGAGGGCAAAATTCGTACTACTGGTTCAAGGGCATTTGGTATAATTGGTAAAGGAAAAACACTTGAGCAGGCAGAAAAAATTGCTGAAGAAGGATGTAAGTACGTTTCTGGTCCTGTTTGGCATAGAAGCGATATAGGTACGAAAGATTTTGTTGCAAGTAAAATTAGCAGAATACAGAAACTTCGTAATGAAGAATAACAAATTCTATTTTTTAATCTTCAATATTTTTTTTGCGTTGGCCGTTATCTTATTTTCATTTGCCACTAATACCTTTCCATCTTTAACTAAGATTTTTCCATCACACACTACGTCTGTAATCCAATTGGGTTCAGCACAATATACTATCTGTGCAATAAGATCATTTTCAGGTACAATATGTTTTCCATCTAATAGAACAATATCCGCTTTTTTTCCTTTTTCCAAGCTTCCAATTTCGTTTCCAAGACCAATTGCATTTGCTCCGCCTATTGTTGCCAATTCAAATGCTTTTTTATGGTCGAAGGCAACAGGATCCAAATTTTGTACTTTTTGTAAAAGAATGGATAGACGCATTTGGTCAAAAGAACTGAAATTATAATATGCACCAACATCACTTCCTAATCCAATTCTGATCCCATGTTGTTGCATTCTTTGGATTGGTGCACAACCACTTGCAAGCATCATATTAGATCCTGGACAATGTGCTATACTTGTACCAGTTTTAGCAATTATTCGTATCTCATCATCATCCAACCAAATTCCGTGAGCCAAAAGGGTGTATTTACCAAGAAGGCCTATCTCGTCAAAATGTTTTATTGCTGATTTTTTATAATTTTTTTTATCTAGTTTAACTTCATTTTTGTTTTCATGTGCATGAGTAGTGATCATAGTTTTATATTTTTTTGCAAGTGCCACCCCACCTTTTAGCAATCTATCCGTGCAAGTTATCCCAAATCTTGGTGTTACTGCATATCTTAGTCTTCCATTTTCTTTACCATGCCATCTTTTGATCAATCGTTCTGTTTGTTTCAAAGATTTTTCTGTATTTTCAAGAAGTTCTGGCGGTGAATTTCTATCCATCATTGTTTTTCCAATTGTTGCACGCAGTCCGAATTTTTTTGCAGTTTTGAATGCCTCTTCAGTATGACGTACTGAGGTATAATCAACAAAACTAGTTACTCCTGATCTTAAGAGTTCCAAATAACTCAGTTCCGCACAGACTCTAGCCTGTTCTTTAGTCATTTGTCCTTCCCATTTCCAAATATATTTTTTCAACCAATCAAGTAGGCTTTTATCAGATGTAAGGCCTATGGTGGCGATTTGAGGGCTATGTAAATGCGTATCAATAAATCCGGGACATACTATTGCATTCTTTGATCCTACTGATTTTGAAAATTTGAATTTTTTTCTAATTTCTATTGTTGTACCAATGTCAATTATTCTATTGCCATTTACGACTATTGAACTGTCTTTTGATATGTAATTTGGTAGAATAACCCATCCGCCATGAATTTCAAGCATCAACTCAATCTATGTTTTACGCTTAAAAAATCTTCCTCTTATCCATTGGGCTATGGCAGATGTTCATATTGTTGGTGCTGGCCCAGCAGGTACTATTTCTGCTATCAGTGCTATTCGTCACAATCACAATGTAATCATCTCAGAAGACCATTCAGTTCCAGGTCTGCCGGAAAACTGTTCTGGACTTTTTTCAGTTGACGGACTTAATTCTCTAAAAAATTTTGTTGATCATAAAAAAGCTGTAATAAACAAAATCTACGGGGCAAATATTCACATTAATGGTACTGTGCTACAAATCCGAAGACCCAATCCAATTGCCTATGTATGCAATCGTTCCAATATCGATTTTATGCTTGCAAAAAATGCAGAATCCGAAGGAGCAAAAATCAACTATGGAGAAAAAGTGACTGGTGATTTCCACACTGAAAACATCATCGGTGCAGATGGTCCATTTTCGTATGTGGCAAGGCATTTTAATTTTCCAAAAATAAAAAAATTCGTAGCAACACTCCAAACTGATGTTAATTTTGCATGTGCTGATATTGGCATTGTTGAAATTTATCTTTCAAATAAGTTGTTTCCTGGTTTCTTTGCATGGGTAGTTCCTCATCATGAGGAAAAAGCAGAATTTGGTGTAGGTGTAGAAGTACCTATGCGTGCTGTTGACGGGTGGAAAAATCTTCTCAAACTAAAAAAAATTGAAAATGCTCCCAAACCAAGTGGTGCTATTATTCCAATTGAAACAAGGCCTAAAACTGCCCTAAAGAAAAATGGAAAAAATATTCTGCTTGTTGGTGATGCTGCTGGCCAAGTGAAATCAACTACTGGTGGGGGTGTAATATTTGGGGGGAATTGTGCTGCATTAGCTGGAAAATTCATTACTGATCCACACAGATACGAAGTAGAATGGCGTTTACGTTTTGGCCCAGATCTTACTATGCACAAATTCATACATGATTATCTTGCTTCTCGATCCGATAGCTCACTTTCTGCTCTTGGAAAACAACTCAAAACAATGAATATTGATAGTTACCTTTCGAAAAATGGTCATATGGACAAACCAACAAAAATGATACAACCTGCAATTGTTCTACATCTTCTAAAAAATTTTGTCGGAGCCGTCTGATGTCCTGGTTTATGTGAGTG
Organism: Microcaldota archaeon; assembly: GCA_043816005.1. Classification (GTDB taxonomy): domain Archaea; phylum Micrarchaeota; class Micrarchaeia; order Anstonellales; family Bilamarchaeaceae; genus Bilamarchaeum. Next base: position 33,276 of record JBDRIM010000061.1, on the reverse strand, counting down.
TTTCAGAGCCAGATTAATGCCTTCACGAGGCAGAGCCGAGTGCAACGAACCAAAAACGCTATCTTTTAAACATCTTTATATCATTCTTTATCGTCTAATTGGTGATATTTATGACATTGAACGACGATTCGTTCAATAATAAAAAATGGTGATTTTTTATGACTATTCAAATGGGTAAAACAGAAAAATACATCAACGAAGAGCTTGAGAAGAAAAAAGGCCTTCTTTTTGCTCTTATTGACCCTTTAGATTACAAAAGCCCTCAGGATGCAGTAAAAACAGCCAAAAATGCAGATGAAGCTGATGCAGATGTTATACTCATTGGTGGAAGTACGGGGGTGCAGGGTGAGGATCTAGACACTATAACAAGAACGATCAAGGAAAATGTATCAAAACCAGTAATACTTTTTCCAGGTAACATTGGCACTCTTACAAAATACGCAGATGCAGTCTATTTTATGTCCATGCTTAATTCAAGAAATACTTATTGGATAAGCGAAGCTCAGATGCTTGCAGCACCAATGGTAAGACACTATAAAATTGAACCACTTCCAACTGCTTATGTTGTTGTTGAACCAGGGGGGACAGTTGGTTGGGTTGGAGATGCAAAACGCATTCCACGAACCAAGCCAAAAATAGCAGCTGCATTTGGTATGGCTGCACAATGTATGGGATTTAGATTCTTCATAACAGATACTGGAAGCAATCCTGAAACAGGACCAATTCCTTTGGAGATGGTTGCAACTGTTAAATCTTGTATTTCTATTCCGTATATTGTTGCAGGAGGAATCAAAACACCAGATCAGGCCAAAGCTATAATCCAGGCTGGAGCAGATATTATTCAGGTTGGTACTGCGTTTGAGAAAGAATGTTCTGTTTCTAAGATGAAAGAGATGGTTAAGGCTGTTAGGGAAGGTGCGAAGAGTAAGTAGAAAATATTATCTGACTGATTTTTTTATTTCTTCTAAAAATTCATCAACAAAGTGGATTTTCTTTAGTATTTCCTTCACATCTTTAGGTGTTATGTTGTAGTATTCATGGGATATTATGTTTCTGTATTGTACCATTTTTTTCATACCTTCTGATGTTCTTTCGGATATTACCTTTGCTTACTTTAGAATCTCAAAAGAGTCAGAATAACTTCCTGGAACTACAAAGCGTTTTACTGCAATCGTTTCTTCTGCAAGATCTATGGACCTGTTTATTACCTGAAAAAGTGACATACACCCAGCATCAAATACTACTTTATTTCCAAATGCTTCTTCTAGTTTAAATCGTTCTTCTACTTCTGCCATGTTCTTTTCGATACTCGCTATTATACTTGATATTCGATCCTTATCCATGTTGCCGCACCCCAGTTAAAATTGCATCGTATATCCTATCAAGTCCTGGTTTCATATCAAGATACTCTTTGATCGTCCTAAATATAACTACTGAAACCCTATTTTGGTCTTTTTCATATAACAACCTACCCTCCTTGAAAACTCTATGTCTTATCTGGACTGGTAAGCGGTAAAAATTAACAATATCAAAATTTTTTGGAAGTTTAGAACTAGCATCAACAACAATGTCAAGGCTGTCATCCATATTTTCAGGTATTACGCAAATATCAATATCTGAGTTTTTGTTCTGTCTGCCTGTTGCTACAGATCCGAAAATATAAACTGCTAAAACACCTTGCTTTTTTTTGATGATCTCAAGTGCCTTAGTTATTTCTACAGTTTCCATCTATTAAAATTCACGCCTAAACTTTAATTGCCTTTGCATTCATTCACAGGAGCAAAATCAAATTTATACACCCATAAGATCGGCACATATTCATAATCTCTTATTATGGACCCAAATCTGCTTCTTATTTCAATCATCATTTGCTGGAAATGCTCTCCATTTTCAGCATCAAATGATATATTCAAATCCCATCTTCCAACTATCTTAAGCAAAAATGTTATGTATGGATTTAGTTGACAATAGGTCTGAAATCCTTTCATCTTATCTTCAGAAACATTTTGAGTAGTTATTAGAACTTCATAATTTTCAATTCCAATTGCTGCGGGCTGAATAATCGCCTTATACCCAACAATTATGCCTTCTTTTTCAAATTGCCTTATCTTTGTTCTGATAGTTATTGGTGTTAAGCCAACTTTTTGTGCTATTTCTACAGTAGATAATTTTGCATTCTTTGAAAGTAGGTGGAGGATTTTCAGTTCTTTTTCATCTAAGTGTTGTGTTTTCAAGGCACCACCAAAAAGCAAATGTCCTTGATTTCTGTTTTCTTTATCATTTATCAAATAACTTCTCGGGTAAGTCCATACTCCCTTGGATATTGTTATGAAATGGTTTTGGACATAACCATTATATCTCCCAAGAATTTGGTTTAAAATCTCAGAAAAAAAGATAACATCCTTAGCCATTATTGCCATTGCCAAATCAAACTTTCCGCCGCAACTGGCCAACCACCTGATGTTTGGGTGATTTTTGAGAAAATTGATAAATTCCTCTTTTTGTTCTTTTGTTATCTCATTAAATTGCAACCAAACTTCATGATTTACATACCCTAATTTTGAATAATCAATATTTGCTATAAATTGAATAATAGCACCTTCACGCACTAATCGCTCGATTCGATAGTGCAAAGCTTGTTTACTCAAACCGACTTTTTTTGCTATCTTATTAAGACTTCGTCTACAATTATTCTCCAATTCATAAATTATGCGTCTATCTTTTTTATCTATTTTTACTTTTCTATTTCGCATATTTTACATCACATCATTAAAACTTAAAAAAACTATCTTTTTGTCAAAATTTTAATTTAAAGTTTTATATCTAAGTTAAGCACCATAAAATATCATGAATAGTCACACATTATCTGTAATTGGTAGAACAAAACGAGAGATAGTCGAACAAAAACTTTTAGCTAAATTCAAACAAGTTAAGATTTTAGATCCTGATATGGGTACCTGGCAACTTGATAGGAAAGAGGGAAATTTTGGAATGAGTCCTGCAGCCATTGCACTTTATGCAAATGGCTATAATCCAAGAGGGGTAAGCAGAATCGCACCTTTGGGGTTATATTATCACGAAGCTACCACTTGCAGTACTGTTGATGATGCAGTTTTTGGAATCGGATATTTCAGAAAAGAAGGCACTAGCGAAGATGATAGTTATTTGATGCTTATAGCTCCTACTCTTCGGGCACTCGAAAGAATCGCACCGTTCATAGAAAAAATTTTCCAAGACGGAACCATTCCTTGTAAGGGTGTATATGTTCGATTCCTTAATGAATATGGCAAAAATCTACTCGTTGGTCACGGATTCCATCCAGTAACATTTGAATCTAATCCGTGGAATCCAAGAGCACCTCAAGAAGATGAAACATTTTATCATTCGACTTTATGGATCCCAGGAATATTAAGACCAATTCTACCGACTGAATTCGAGGTTCTTGATCTTGAAAATACAGAAAATAAAGAACATCGAAGGAAATCTCGAATGGCAGTTCAAAGATTCAGGAATTTTCTGAAGAGAAATCAAATCGATTTCAGAATGCAACAAATCTTTCCAAAGGAGTGCGAACACGCATCTGGAATTGGTCAAAAAATCATAAGAGAGCATTTTTCTCGTCTTGTTGATCCTGTTGGTTCTATGGCAGAAGATCATTTCGGAGTTGTACATCCGAAAATACTAAAACTTCCTGATATACGCGCATCCATCGGGTATCTAAATGATGTGCCAGTTTCAATTTTTGTGGGGGAAGGAATCCGAAGATCAAAAAATGGGGGTTTTGATACTTTAGGATTGTATACTTCAATAACATTAAGAGACAATGAATATGTTTTGGGTGAACTTCTAGGTCTTGATCCATACGAAACAATCCCAAATCTACCTGAAATAAAAAATGGGCCAAAAACAGTTTCACGAGCAGAAGGATTCAGTGCAATTTCTATCTTCAATTTGTTCAATTATTTCTTTCAATCTGGTGTTGAATGGATAAAACTCGGTGGTTCCGAGGAGAAAAAATTAGATGATGCAAAAAGACAGATGGGCGCAAAAGAGGATAAAACATATTGGGTGTATAAAGAAAAATGATCACATCCTACTCTTCAGGCAATCAGTACAAATGAATCCTTCTCCTTGAGGTGCGTATCCTTGATTTCCATAGATCCTAATGACAAACTCTTTTGGAGTTTTACAGAAAAAACATAACTCTGCCATACCAAACTATCTTTGGTAATATTATAAATTCTAATTGTTAAAATAAATCATGGAAGAAGGATATTCAGTACGTAGTGACCTAAATCTGCTTGATAAGAACACGACATTAATCCATCATTATTCCTTATTAGTTTTCAAAACTGCGGGGGTAGAAGGTAAATTCGAACTCACCCCAGATATTCTCGGTCATTTTCTTACGGTTATATGTTCTACTACAAAAGAAAACCTCGAGATTACTATTGATGGCGAGAAAACTACCGTTGGACGACTATTCAATAAATGCGGTGGTTTTGATTGCGTGGCTGCTCTTGATCCTTCTTTTAGTTGCGAAGAACATCAAAATTGTGGTGCACTTCATATTGCAGAACAGATTCTGAAAGACAGGGTTACAGCTGGTTTTATCTCCGAAGATCATATTCTCCAAGCAATCAATGGAATTTTGCCAAAAGATCCCGTTCTTATTATGCTTTGGGATGTGAATTTGCAAGAAATGGCAAGGGCCCGAGGAGAATTAAAACAAAAACTTGAACTCGCTCTTAATAGTTCTGACTTGAAAAGATTGCCCAAAGAAATTGCTGAACTTAATCTACAACATGCACTTGAATTATTGAAAATTGCGGAAAAAAACTAATACAATAAATATCTTACCTGTTTAGTCCTTTCGGTGGTTTTTTGAATACCTCATTTATAGAATTTCTGGCTAAAAATAATGCAATCAGATTTGGTGAATTTACTCTGAAAAGTGGGCGTTCATCCCCTTATTTCATAGATATGGGGGTTCTCAGTAGCGGTTCAGTTTCAGCTGAACTTGGAAGATATTATGCAAGCAAAATAACAGAAGTTTTCAAAAATGATTTCGACGTTATTTTTGGTCCTGCATACAAGGCAATTCCACTTGCAATTTCAACTACTCTTGCACTAAACAATTCTGGCTCAAACAAAAAATGGCTTTTTGACAGAAAAGAAAAAAAGATTCATGGAGCAGATGCAAACAGTATTTTTGTAGGTAGTCAGAATATGGACACTGGCCAGAGGATTGTTATTATCGACGATGTTATGACAACTGGCGGTACAAAGTTTGAAGCAATAGAAAAACTTCAAAAAGCACTCGGTGCAAATGTTGTCGGCATTGTTATTGCAGTTGATAGAATGGAAATCGGCAAAAGAGAAAGTGCACTAAAAGAATTTAGCGATGAAACCTCGGTCCCAGTCCATTCAATTGAAACCATTTCCAATATCTTCACTCATCTTAAGGGTAAAACAATCGATGGTAAAATTTATGTTACTGATAAAATTTATGAAAAATACCAGGGATACATGAAACAATATGGTGCTAAAACCTTCTAGTATGGACTATCAAACAATTATCAAAAAACTTCGTGCAGCGTCCAATCCGAAAAATGTTGAAGGTATGGTTCGTTTTGGTATTAGTTCTAAAAATACTCTCGGAGTATCTATGCCAATTTTGCGTAAACTTGGAAAGGAAATCGGTAAAAACCATGAACTAGCCCAAGAACTTTGGGATTCTGAGATCCACGAAGCAAGAATTTTGGCAGGTCTAGTTGCAGATCCAAAAAAACTTACTGAAAAACAGATGGAACACTGGGTGAAAGATTTTGATTCGTGGGATGTTTGTGATCAGGTTTGTATGAACCTATTTAGCAAGACCAAAATTGCTCATAGAAAAGCATTAGAATGGACAGCAAGAGATGAAGAATTTGTTAGGAGAACTGGTTTTGCTTTAATGGCTGCTTTGGCAGTCCATGATAAAAAAGCGTCAGACAGCAAATTTAAAGTATTTTTTCCACTAATAGAAAAGTATTCATTTGATGAGAGGAATTTCGTTAGAAAGGCAGTAAATTGGGCATTAAGACAAATTGGTAAAAGAAACAAGAACTTAAATAGGGCCGCCATTTTTTGCGCACAAAAAATTAGCAAAAAAGAATCAAAATCCGCAAAATGGATTGCAAATGATGCATTGCGAGAATTAACAGGCGATGGGGTTCAAAAACGTCTACTTCGCTAAACAAAAATCCAAAAATCCGTCTTCTATTTTTGTTACTTCCAATTTTTTACAAACAGCACTTGTTCCAAGGAGTTTAGAAATACTTGGATTGGTTCTTCCATTGTCCCCTGAAATCAACTCTTTTATGTAAGTTCCTGCCTCTGCTTTCACGATTATTGTTGCCTTATTTTTATCTCTGTTTTTGACTTCAATTGTTTTTACTTTTCTATGTCTAACTAAATTTGCTCTCCTGTGTGCAACTCTAGTTGGTGTTTGTTGAAGCAGTGTCTCTCCTGCAAGTTCAAGGATTTTTCTCTCATCATTTTCAGTTATCTCTCTACCAAATTCAATCTCTGCGTCATATGTTTTATCAAAATGAGATTCAGTAACCATCTCAATAAATTTTCTCCTTACTACTTGGAGATCACAAACTTCAACTTCGTTGCTTTTGCCAATAATTTTCGTAAGTTCAACAAGATTAAGTTTTCTTTCAGACGGTTCTTTAATCTCAAATACAAATGCCCGCCCTGCAGTATTTGTTGCATCAACATCTTCTCTTCCTGATGCATGCATAACATAATCTTTAGCTTGTGCAGCTTCTTTTATCGGTTCACCAATTCGTTCTTCCACTGATTCATAGCATTTGCCTTTTCCAGAACAATTATTACAATTTGTTCCTTCCCCTCCACATTTCGGACATCTCCACCTACTCTGCGAAAGCCCAGCACTAATTTTTTTGTATCTTCCAAAAATAAACATATTATTTTTTTGCAATTCTATTTTTCCTTCATAATAATTGAAAACCACTCTAAAATCCCCATCTATATCATAAATCAACCCTGTTGCATTAATTGCACTAACTATTTTTCTATTTAGGATGTTTTTGATGCTCTCTGCTTTACTTAGTTTTCTATCCCAGACCATCTCCTCTCGATTTTGCCAGTCCTTTGGTATAATTGTTGAAATGGAAAAATTTGTTGCATTTTCATCTTTTAAAAATCTAATTGCAGTTGTTATCATCTCATCTGTCTTCATTGCCTTTTCTTCACAAATATAACACTGGCCTGCTTCAAAAGTAGAACCATTAGCACCATTGCATATTTGACAAAGTTGCATAATTAGACATCCAAATCTCTATGAGGTTCTGAGGAAAGGGAATTTTTTATCCTATATATTTCGATAATTTTTGCAGCTCTTTTTATCTTATCTTCTAGTCCATTTGCTTCTTTTCTCTCAGCAACATATTCTACGTAAAGACCAAAATCGGCAAGAGTACGAGTACCATTATTAGATAGTGATCTGAGTACCTCAACAACAAGTTTCTTTCCTTGTTCGTTGCTTCCCCAAACACTAAGTGCTATTGCAACCTGGTTTATGAAGTGTGTTTTGTCTGTTTCACTCATGTTTTTCCACATAGTGATTATTTTCGCTTTGTTTTCTTCGTCAATAATGTCTAAGGCAACCATAGTATCACGCACCAATCCAATCTTTATATTTTATTCTTTTACCTTCCACTCCTTTTGTCAGTAAACTGGCCAACTCTTCCGAAGCAATTATGGCAGCATCTTTCATTACTGTTCTTACTTGAGGTGGAAGAGCCTGTTCTTCTTTTCTTGGTACTACTGCCACTTTTCGTGGTTCTTCTTTTTTCGTAGGTACTATTCTATGTGGTTGTTGACTTGCTACTCTCTCAGCGAACCCTTTATCTCTTGTTCTTAGGGCATCGCCACCAACTTCTCCTGCTCTTTGAAATACGTCCCTGAGAAAGTCTCCAAAATCCGTAACAATAGGTTTTTCCTTCCTTTTTGCAGCAACCATATATCATTATTCTATGCATAGTTTTTAATGATTTCAGAATAAGCTGTCTTTTGTTATTGGGAGAACTTTATCTATTTCTGCCTTAAGTTTTTCAACAAACTTTATTTTTCTCTCTATAAGTGCAATTTTTTCGTCGTATCTTGCTAATCTGCTCAAGATTCCAGGATTACTTACTGTCATTTCACGAACTATTTCTTCTCTTTTTTCTACTGTTAATTCCTTCCAATCTTCTCTCTTACCAGCTGCCTCATATATTGGACGGTGAGCATCTAGGTATAGTTTTAATCTTCCATCTTTCATTCTCTCTACTTCGCGTTTTAATGCATCACCTTGATTTGTTAATTCTGAATGAACATTACGTAGATATTCCATCTCACCATATTTGGCAAGTTCTCTTATTGTATATAACTTGGTATCTATTGGAGTTCTTGGATTCTCTAAGTTTTTTTTAAGCCAGCTAATTTCTGTTTCTCTGCTTGGTTTAACTGGGAAACTCAAATCAATTTTAGGTACTAGAATATCATCGTGTGGTGGTTTCTCTTTATGTTTTCCCATATTCTTATTTTGCTGCAATAGTTATAAAAAACAATCAAAAGAAGGCATCTAAACTTTTTTGTTTTCCACCAAATTTCATACTATGTTCGTCGTAACCAAGTTCCTTCATTATCTTCATTACTGCAGGTAAAATTTGATTGTTTATATAATAATCAGCATCATAATCTTTTGCAAGTTCAAGTGGTTCTGCTTTTTCAGATATGGTTTTTCCGCGTTTACCAACAACATATGAAATCATTGTTCCTTTTTCGACGTTAAGTCCTGCAGCAAGCATTTTTTTGGCTGCTGTTAGTTCTGGACTTGCCACCTCATAATTATCTGGATTTTTATTAAGTTGAGTGCTGATTGCAAGCATCTCAAGTGGTACGTTTCCTTCTTGTAGCTTTGCTACAACATCTCTTATTATTTTTACTGCTTTCTCCTTACTCCCATCTTTCAATATTGCTTCAAGAACCTTCAATTGCGTGTCCTTTGCAACCTTTGACCAATCTCGTCTCACAAGTTCAAAACCGCGAATTTTAATCCTACCATCTTCACCAAGAAGTGCGTATTTCTTCTTCGCTCCTCGTTCTCCACTTCCCTTTTTACTTACAAACACTCCGCGCGGATAAAATCCCTCAAGTTCTAGTTCCATTTTTTCTGGAAGTGATTTGTTTACTACTTCCATGAATTTGTTAACATCCTCTTTATTTTTATAAAGTAAGAAAATGGAATCAGTATCACCGTAAAGAACACTGAAACCAGCATTTTCAGCGTTTTCAATTGTTTCCATAATATGTTTTCTACCCCATGCAGTAACGCTTTCAGCGCACTGCCGAGAATACCATCTTGATCTTGCATACCCCATGTAACCATAGAAACTATTTGCAAGAATTTTCAGTGCCTGCGATCGTGCGCTGACACGTACATACTTATCTTCTGTTTTATCCAATCCTTTGATGGTTTTTTTCAAAGCCATCCTCATATCAATCAAATAATCAAGTACAAATGGAATAAGTCCTGTTTGTTTTTTTGAGAATTTTGCGCCTGTTGGGGATTCAAAATGGTCATCAGTTGTTTGACCTGGTTTCGATTCAATTAGCGTTCCAGGATCAATATTATAGGATACAATTATCGATGGATACAGTCCCCTAAAGTCAAGAACCGCGACATTTTCATAAATCCCAGGTTCTGGTAGTTTAACAAATGCCCCTTGTATCGGTGCATTCATTCTTTCATTAACTGTCTCGCCAATTGGTTTTGAGGGAATCAATTCATTTCTTTCAGTTGCATGAAACATAAGTAAATTTTCCACAAGTTGGCCACTAGTTGAAATCGTGGTGTCGAACAATGGCAATTTTGCAACACTTGAAAGTTCCTCGTCTATTGGTAGAAATCTCCCTCCTAACTCTTGAGTAAGTTCAGCATCAACAAGCGAATATTCACAAAGCTTTTCTATATCATTACTGTCCCACATCTGCCAAATCTCTTCTTTTTTTACCTTCACTTTTTTCTTTCCAAGCACGTCTTCTGCAATTGCATCAAGCGTAAATTTTTGGCTCTTTATCACACCAATAAATCCAAAGAATTTTGCCATCGGATAAAGATCAAAATGTACTCTTCCGTTTATTCGCATGCCAGTAATAAGGCCTTTTTTAACCTCGTGTATTCCAGTTCCATATCTCCCCAATTTTAATTGCGTTTTCAGTATTGCTGATCGTGTTTTCAAATAAGGCAGATCGAAATTTGCAGAATTATACCCAAGAAGAACATCCGGATCCTCTTCTTTTACTATTTGGAAAAATCTTTCCAACATGGTTTTTTCGTCTGCTACTGTCTCCACAAATTCTTTTGCTGATTTTTTGAATGTTATTACTCCTTTTTTCTTTCCACAGTAGCTAATCATGATTACAGGATCTTTGTCCCCCCGTGGCGTTCCTATCGGATTATACGTTTCAATATCAAAACTCATGGCAGATAATTTGGGGGTGGCTGGTTGTATGGAGATTATTTTTGTAATAATCCTCTTATCTTTCTCATAAACCACAGAACAAAATGGTGTGAGTTGCATATCAAATATGAACCTTCTTGCAAATGGGATGTTGTATTCATAACATGGGTATGGTACTGCAGCCTTTACAGCTGGGACATGGGATGGTTCTCTACAATATACTTTTAACATTTTTTTGGTTGTCAGCCCGGTTCTCTTTTCGTATTCTTCAATCCTGATCGGACTAACCAACTCACCGTTCATTTTAGGTGCTTTTATCTCTAAAAGTCGATTTTTAGCCTCTGGAGGGGCATCTACGTAAAAGTAAGGATCATACCTATAATAGCGTCTAATACTTGTTTTACCTTTTAATAATAATGAAATGTATGTTTCGTTATTTTTTACAGTATAACTCGCGTCAATGAAATAAGCTTTCTTTCTAACCATATGATTAATTTAAAGGAAAAGTAATAAATTTTGGTCTATTGAAACTCGCTTCGCGAGTTTGGGTTTTAATAGAAAGAGAAAATTAAAATAAAAAAATTATTTTTTAAGAGCAACTTCTTTATCTACAAGCTCTTTCATGACATCTTCGTGGATAAATCGCCTTCCACCGATTTTTACATGTGGGATTCTTCCACGATCCAATCGTCTTTCAAATGCATTTCTCTTAATTCTAATACCGCCCCTGTAAAGCTCCTTTATTGCTTGGCTTACGGTGTAATAATTAGAACTAATATGAGTCAAAGATTCAACAGCATCTCTTGGGACAAGTCTCCTTGTTCCAAATTTCACTGATGGTATGGATCCCTTCTCAATTCTTCCTATAAATGCTCTGAAGTTGATTTTTTGGTTTGCTTTTTTATATTCTTCAAATGCTTCTTTTACAGTGTAAAAGTCTGTTTTTGTCTTTGTGATATCTTCCAAAACACTAACTGGTATGTATCTTTTTCTTCCGACTTTGACGAATGGGATAGTGCCTCTTTCTATCCTTCCTCCAAAAGCCCTGAAAGATATGAATACGCTATTATCTTTTAGGAAATCATAAGCTGCTCTAACCGAATATAATTTATGTTTGCCCTCAAGTTCATCTTCGCTTGCTTTCTGGCGATAAAGATTTTGGGCCACTTTAAAGACGCTTGCCACAGAAGACGATAAACCTTCTTCAGTATGCTCACGATCTTTTTTTATCTCGTCAAGATTGATCGATCTAAACCTATCGACAAAGTCGTCATTTATTTCCGTTTCAATAATAATTTTTTTTCCTCGAGGCATTTTTTACCACCTTGATAAACTTTATATTTTATTATAATTTATGAATACACGTGTTTATACTATACTACACACAATTTATAAAGATAATCCTTACTATCCACCTCCAGTTCCTTTACTTTTTATGTGAATTACCAAATAAATAGCTAAAACTATTAAAATTACACCACCGAATATGTATAAAAGTGGTATTTCCTGTTCTGGTGGCGGATCTGGCTGTGGATTTGAACCGTTTTGGGTGGTATTTTGTATGATTAATGTTGTGAATTTCCCCTCCATTCCTGCTTTATTCCCTCCCTTATCTTTTACTTCGATTTTAAATTTTATTATCGTGTTACTTTCCATTTCTGGGAATTCGGCAGCAAAAGTGTTCTTTGCAGTTGTGAAAACAACAGCAGGGTGCCAAGCTTCGCTTTCAACTGATGGTTCAACTTTATACCAAACCTTCATACTTGAAACATCAAGACCGCTTGCGTATATCCCATTATCAAAAGCAACTATCTTTAATTTTGGGCGATTTTCATTACTTTCTGATATAACCTCTGAAATGACAGGTGGATGGATATCATAACGTATTTCTATTTCCTGGTCTGTTTCTGGATATACTATGTCAGATACTACAATGCCCATATACTCTATTTGGTATGGCACTTGTTGTCCATATACTTTTGGATATTGCAAATGTCCATTTTGCATAGTAAATGTTTGGTTGTTTATTGTTATCATTGCATCCAGAGGTGTTCCCTGATCATCTGTGACAGTAATCTCAAGTGGATAATGCGAAAAGATGATCTCAAAATCACTATCATTTACAATGTCAACCACTCCTGATGTACTTGCATCAAGATAGCTTGCAAAGTATTCGTGTTGTCCTGTTTTTAGATATCCTTTAACACTTCCTTGTTTATCTGTTTTTCCTGGTCCCCAACTATCAACATTTATAGTTGCATTACTAATACTAGCTTTGAACTGGTCTCTTATATAAAATTTAATAGGATAGACATCTACCAACGCAAGATCAATTATATTCCCATGCTGTCCTACAATTATCGTCGATGTTTTCACTGAACCGCTAATAGTTGCATTTATGACTATATTACAATCTACTGACTGTGAATTTGCCCCTTGATTCAGTATACTATAATGTACAATTCCTTGCGTATTTGTTTTTTCTGGTTGTGTGACAAAGTACTTATCTCCAAATGTTGCACCTCTGTCAAATTTCACCTGAACATCCGCATTGCTTATTGGTCTGTTTTTTGCATCCAGTACTCTTACATCAAAAGTATCAGTATATCCAATACAGCCTGCATAAACTGCACTGATTTGTAATAAAACCAAAAACAGTATCATATAACGGTAATTCATGTCCACAAATTAACCGTCAAGTTTAAAATTACTTGCGGGTTGGCAAATCGTTAATATTCAGGCCAAGTTCAGCATTATTTTTTCCAAACCAAATCTCTCGTGCTTCTGCTACTGTGAATACTGAACCCGTAACAATCACAGTACCATCTATTCCGCTCATTTTTATTCCGGTCCTTACTGCATCTTTTACATCTGGAATGATCTCGAATTTTTTGTTGTATTTTATTACTTCATTTGCCAAAAGTTGGGGGTCTGTTGCCCGTTCCATCACATGGTGAGCAGTTAAAATAACCATATTGGCAAGTGGAATAATAGCACCAATCATTTCAGAGATATTTTTATCAGAAGAAATGCTGATAACAACAATAAGTTTTTTTGGTTTTATGTCATTTCGAATTGTCTCAGCTAATTTTTTTGAAGCGTCAGCATCTTTTGCACAGTCTAATATCACTAATGGTTTTTCTTGGACAATCTCCATTCTTCCTGGCCAATCAACTTTTTTCAAACCAGTTCTGATCGCATCTTCTGGGATTGTTATCCCTTGCTGTTGTATAAACTTTATTGTACTAAGTGCACAAATTGCATTTTTTATTTGGTGTTCGCCAATAAGATTAAGTTCAAGTCCAACATAAGTTTTATCAAGAATGTCAGCATCAAATTTCTGAATCCAGCCAGTGGATGATCTGTTTTTGGTTTTTATTTCAGATCCATTCATTACGAGTTTTGCATTTCTTTCTTTGCAAATTTCTGTAATTTTTTTCAATGCTTCTCCTTCAGTAGTAGTGACAACCATTCCATTTTCTTTTATTATCCCGCCTTTTTCATATGCAATTTTTTCAATACTATCTCCAAGTATTTTTGTATGTTCTAAGGAAACATTTGTGATAACTGAAACAAGAGGGATTACGGTGTTTGTTGCATCAAGTCTTCCGCCCATTCCAACTTCCAAGACTGCAAAATCAATTTTTCTCTCTCTAAAATAAACAAAAGTGGCAGCTGTAGTAACCTCAAAAAAAGTTGGATGATCAAAATTTTCCTCGTTTTTCAATGTTTCTATTTTTTTTCTTATCTCATTTATAATTCTGAATAAATCTTGATCAGTTATCTGTTTATCATCAACTACAATTCTCTCGTTCAAACAAGTTATATGTGGACTAATATATCTTCCAACACTGAAACCTGCGTTTCTTAAAATAGAGTAAATCATTGCTACTGTCGATCCCTTCCCATTTGTTCCTGCAACTAAAATTGATTTGAATGATCTTTCTGGTCTTCCAAGTAAATCCAGTAGCTTTTCCATTCTTCCAAGGCCCAATTTAGAACCTTGATTTTTCAATGAGTATAAGTACTGAACAACTTCCATATAATCAGCTACAATGTTGTTTGTTTATAACTCAACATATCTTTAATCAAAACACTTTGATCCACGAATCGTGAGATTGGCAATCTGAGTTTGCTTGAAACATATCCCATTGAACTTCTAAAGTCTGCAAATTTCCTAGGAACTTGTTTCATAGCATTTCTAACATTTTCTCGTACATTAAAAACACCCAGCGGAACATATCCGTCGTATGCTTCACGAAGAACAATAGCTCCTGCCTGTTTTTTCATTCTCTTTAATGCTTCAAGTACGCCGAATTTGCAACTATAATAGCAACCACCAACAGTTGAATATCCATCTTTTCCGCGTGTGCCTTCATGGTCTGCAAATATTAGTTCTTCATTTCCCATAACATGAATAAATGCTTCTAACCATTCATATTGCCATGGCGTTGGCGTAAGTATAACTGCATAATAATTATTCAAACTGGAAAATTCGTAAACTTCGTAACAATCAATTATTTCATTCCATTTTATTTCATCATACAAATGATCTGCTAGGATGGTATCTGCTGCTGTTATAGACCATCTTGTCGGAACCATCCTCCTATTTTTTCCGATTCCCATAGTCCCTGTTGACAATGCTTTTTGTATTTGTGAAAACAAAACTCCTTCTTTGTAAAGTTCAACAATTGCTTCACTTGATCTGAAATCAGTATCATAAAATGTTTTTTCCATTTCAGGATGCCACCTAACATTATCAATGTCAAATCTTTCTAGACTTGCACTCGGGCCAAATGGTTGATGTTCAGAATCAAAAGTGAATCCTCTTGGTTTTCCATGAAATGTTGCTTCACTTTGAACCGAACCAGCTGCAAGTGAAATTTCCTGTAATTTTTGCACAAGTTTATTGTTGAATTCTTGGATCCCAACTACTTGTTTTCCTCGTACTAAACCAAGTCTGAAATTTATAATATCTTCCTGACTTTTCTTTTTTGGAATCCAAGATTCCGGTGTATCTAATATTGCAGTGTCACCTTGTTCTGGGCTAAGCATTGGACCAATTTGCACTTTTGGATAGCCATAACTTCCAATGAATACTGAAGGTGGAGAACTACCATCCATTTTTTCTCCTACTTCGATGCTTTTCATGTGCATGTTCGATGTAATTCTTTTGAGGTAAGATCCCTTACTCATTCCCATGGTTGCAATATGGCATTTGAATTATTAAAGAATTTCGGGAGTTCATTTCCGCAGACACTAATTAATTTTCCGCAAAAGACACGGTTTTTATTGTTTTGTGTATATTTTTGTCATACTTCTTTTAGCGACCGTAGTCTATAGCTATGGCCTGGCGGCCATTTTTTGCCCGCCAACGGCGTGCAACGGTATGATTCGAGATTGCCAATCTCGCGGGCCGGGTTCAATTCCCGGCGGTCGCATTTGTTTTGCTAAAAATTTCCTGCGGTAAATTTTGGCAAAATCTATGATCAAAAATTTTGGAACACGCTAAATAATTTTCTCTTCCTAATCTCATTCATGTTCATCAGAGATCTAAAAGACTGTTTGGAAATTACTGCCGGAGATAACTGCAAATTAAAGGAACTATTCAACCCACTGAAAGATGATCTAGATCTTCGTTATAGTCTTGCACACGCAATTGTCAAACCTGGTGATACAACATTTAATCATAAACTTAAAACATCTGAAGTTTACTACATTCTTCAAGGTGAAGGGCTAATGTATATAGAACGAGAAACAAAAGAAGTTTATGCTGGTCAAGCCATCTACGTTCCACCAGGGCATTCTCAAAAAATAAAAAACACAGGAAATACCGACCTTATTTTCTTAGTTATTGTAGATCCAGCATGGAAAAAAGAAGACGAAGTGGTGTATGAATAATTTTTGCCAGATTTGAACCGCAGTTCAAACTGATGGAAAAAAGAAGACGAACTCATTACTCGTTAAACCAATTCCCCTGGCAATTGCCGTAACAGTTTCCGATAGCTTTTAAACATATGTTATCACAGTGAAATTATGGGTACACTAGTAGATGAGATGCTAAAGAGCCTAGAAATAAGAGAAGTCAAAATGCTTCTTTCCCACGAACAGGTTATTTCTCAAAATCTTAAAAAACTCAAAGAAGCAATGCTAAACATTGGACATCTTGTTGATCCTCTAGTAATAGATGATAAAACCGGACTTGTTCTAGATGGTAATCATAGGCTCAAAGTCCTTGAAATTATAGAATGTCAGCATGCTGCCTGTCAAATTATTGACTATATGAGCGATGAAATAAAAGTCGGCACTTGGTATCCGGCAGTAACATTAAAACCAGAACAAATTTTCAAATTAGATTCATTGAAATATGAAAAAGTTGATTATAAAACAGGAAAGGATGCTATCGAGAAACTCAAAGCACCATTCATGCTTACTTGGAAAGAAGAATGCTATCTTATCAATCCGGGGGATTACAAACTAATGGAAATGGTCGAAGAACAAAATTACATTCTTTCTCTACTGGAAAGAGGGCTCATAGATTACATCCCTGAAGAAGAAGTAGCAAAAGTAACCGAGCTTAACAATTCACTTTTTATCAGAAGATCCTATACAAAGGAAGAAATAATTAAAACAGCAAAAGCACACACTCCATTCCCACCAAAATCAACTCGCCATTTAATACCGGGTCGAATCATTCGGCTCAATATGAAACTTGGTTGGCTTAACAGAACAAAAGAAGAAGCACAATCAGAGCTTCAGAGAATGCTTGAGGCACGGGTTTATGGTGGAAATGTAAGAAAATATTACGAACCAGTCATCGTAATCTACTAGGTGTTATTGACTAAATGGATCGAATACAATATTTCCAATAACGTCCTCTCTTTTCCTGAGTGGTTTTTTACTTAAAGCATCGTTAATCAATGGTACGTTAAATCCGACAATTATCCGACCATTAATCTGTAGAACAGGAACACCCATTTGTCCGCTTGCATCTACCATTTCTTTGGCCTTTTGCCTATCTATGGAAACATCATAATCTTTATATTTTATTCCTTTGGCTGTCAAATATTCCTTTGCTCTGACGCAATAGGGACATGTTTGTGTGGAATAAACAATTACTTCTGGTTCGCTTTTTTCATTTGTCATAAAAATTCACCATTTTTTCTAATTCTAAATCATATATACAATTGTTTTTAACTATCTAGCTCAAAAATGCCATAGCTTTATAATTTTCCTTTCCAAATTGAATTTACTATTTGGTGAAATTATGGGAATACTTTTAGCTCCAGGTCCGGTACCTCTTTTGGATGAAATTTCAAAAGCACAAACAAAAGAAATGATAACTCACAGAAGCAGTGATTTTACAAAACTCTACGGAGATCTTGTTGAAAGGTTGAAAAAATATCTCCACTCCCAAGAATCCTATATAATTACTGGATCTGGTGCCTTAGGTCTAGAAACTTTAGCATTAAATTTATGTGAAAAATCAGAAAAAACAGTTAGTTTTCCAAATGGAGAGTTTGGCAATCATCTTGTTACTACACTTAGCATATATTCGACTACCATACCACATCAACTTGATGGTGGAAAAGGATGGAATCTTGAAAGAGCAAAACAACATATTGATGATAGCAAAGCCCAAGTTCTAGCAATGGTCTACAACGAGACTGGTTACGGTGTAAAAAATCAAATAAAAGAAATTTGCAAGTATGCAAAATCAAAAGGAATGCTAACCATAATCGATGGTATATCAGCCTGGCCAGGCACTGAGTTTAATATGAAAGAATTTCATGTTGATGGTTTTGTCACAGGAAGTCAAAAAGGCATTGGTGCCCCCCCTGGAATGGCACTTCTAGGTTTAAGTCAAGAAGCAGTTGAAGTTTTTTCTAAACGAACAAACACACCCTCGTACTATATGGATCTGAAAAGGCACAAGAAAAGATATGAAAAAGACCAGCAGACTCCAAATACGCCGGCAATTACTTTGTTTTGGGCACTGCAAAAAGCATTTGATATTCTTGATAGAAATGGTGGTTTGCATGCCACCGTAAAACGGCATAATGATGCTGCATTATATACGCGAAAACGTCTAACCGAAATGGGCTTCAAAATCATTGCAGAAAACGGTTTTGAATCAAATACTGTTACTGGTTTCGTATGTAATACTCCCGAACAGGCAAAATTGATCAAATCAAAATTAGTATCTGACTACGAAATAAAAATCGTCGGTGCTAGAGGAGTTTATCAAGACAATGGTCTTAGGATAGCACATATGGGCAATTTTGAAATGAGTTGGATTGAAAAGTGCTTAGATGGAATAGAAACAATCATTAAATAGTTTAACATGGATTAAAATAGGGTATCGTCATGGACTCGGTTACTGCAAATATTAACAAACTTGTTTCCCTCACATTCGATGAAAAACCAGAAGTCAGAAAGCGCGCAGCCAAATCTTTAGGTGAAGTGAATGACCCTGCAGCAGTTTTTGCTTTGGTAGAACTTAGTTATGATAAAGATCCATCCGTAAGAGTGCTTGCACAGCAATATCTTGAGAAGAAAAAACAAACAGAACCAGAACTGATGTCGTTTGCCAAAATATTCTCATCTGAAAGTGAAAAATCTAATGAAGATAAAATGGAAGAGATCTCAACCGAAACAAAAGAAAAGATGCTCAAACCTATCACTCAGATTTTTGAAAAGCGTCTTGGTAAGGAAAGGGCAGAAGTTGCAAAAAGCAAGATGATGCCAACTATAGAAAAGATTTATCTCAAGGCACACCAGCAATATGGCAGCAAAAAAAAGACCGAGGAAGCTGGCCGCAAAGTTATGCAAGAATTTCTGACAAGCTATCTTGAAGTGATGTCAGATCTTGACCAAATCGGCAGTGTTCCAACTCTTTCTCAATCAAAACCAATCATCGTTAGGCCTGAAGAGCGTATACTTACAACTGAGGTAAATATAGGGGATGAAATATCAGGTGAACTGAGTGAAGTAGGTAAAAAAACTGAACTTATCAATGTATCAGCAGAAATCGCAACTCTTGAATCAAACGAAATGGAGGAACTCAAAGAAAGAGAAGAAATCACTCATCTTCCAGATACCTTCTTCAAAAAAGCATATGAAACCATGATGCTTTCTGGCGGTGACGAGTCTATCATGAAGCAAGAAATGGAGCACATGGTGAATGAGGCCAGACGCGAAATCCTTCAAGCATTCAAAATGGCTAGAAGAACGTTCAAAGAATTGAAAATCACAAATATAACCAAAATCAAATCTGGCATGCGTAATATCAATACTGATATGCTTATTGTAAAACACGTAGAAACAATGGAATATCAAAAAACAAAAAAACAAAAAGCATCTTTGATGAGGATTATTATTAATGATGAAATCGGAAATGAAGGTGTAGTGTATCTATTTGATGGTAGGGGTAGTGAGATTAAGACAGGGATGAGAATAAAGATTGTTTCTGGTATTGCCAAGGCCTTTAATTTTGCTGGTGGCGAGACTGCACTTACTCTTGCTAAAAAAAGCAATGTTTATATTGTTTTGTAAACTATAATATCCCACGCATTTTGGTGACTTTAACTATGGAACTGACTAAATATGAAATCGCAAGATTAATTGGTGCACGTGCCCTTCAACTTTCAATGGGTGCCCCACCGTTGATAAAAGTTAGCAGCGATTCGGCATCATTTGTTCAAGTTGCAGAGCAGGAGCTTGAACAGAACGTGATTCCGCTTAAAGTTGTCTAACTTTGTTCGATTAAAATAACTTCATATCCAGTGCCAGCTATTTTCAAAGCTATTCTCTTTTCTGTATCAATCCACTGATATTCTTTTACTCCACCCTGCGAAGTTATCTCAACAATAAATACAGTTCTATTCATGTATTCATCTGTTCTAATCACCCGATAGTTGGATTCTGAAATATGATGCAGTACTCCATTATAGTCCAAATACATAGCAACTTTCCATCGCCAGCCTTCTTCCAAAGCAAGCATCCATGGCTTGAAAAGTATCATCTTATCATTCTCTAAGGTGGAATTATATCCCTGGCTATCCATCCCCCATCTATCCAAACAACTCTCGGATATATCTTTACTTTCCAATAATCGTATTCTTACACAAGTTGGATCGTATAAGACATTATATGTCATGTTTATTTGACTGTCATTTAGCATATATGAATAAATATACTGTTGACCAGGTAACAATTGTATCTCCTTGTTTTTCTGAATTGGTTCCTCTATAAAGACGGTTTTTGGATTGTCAAACATTGGTTTGTAACTTAGAACAGCAAGAACTAGGAGTACCAACACAGTTATTACTGTAATATGAACTATACTCAATTTCATAATTTCACTGATTCTTAGCTATTTCCCCGAATTTTGCATAAGGTTTTGTTGTTGGACTTTTAAGCAACTCAAGAACAACCTGCGAAACTCTCATCCCAGCATGTAAAACTATTGGAAATGGCGCCAAATTTACAATCTCTAAAACCTGGCGGTTGTTGCTTCCTGGCTGTACTAACGCACTTGTTGTGTGTATGATAAGTCCCATTCGTGCAAATCTACTTCTCCCTTCTAATTTTCCCATAATATGAGCAGGCAATTTTATCTTTTCAATTGTTTTTCCAAGACACATTTCACCTGGTTTCAGTGTTATTGTTTTGGCATTTTTTCTATCAAACGCTTTCTCAAAACCCGTTTTTGATAAATCAACTTTTCCACGAATTGATTTTTTAAAAAAATACCATTCTTCGCCGAGTGTAAGGTCTATGCTTGCCGGCCCAATCTGGTCCTTTTCAAGCGGGGTTATTTCTATTTCGTTGTTCCTGAGCATTCTCTTTATGTCTCTATCAGAAAGGATCATATTATTCTATCTTACACAGACTTAAAATATGTTTTTCTTCTGGCAACCGAAACAAAAATTAACAAAAACATCAACCAAAAACCAGAGGGGCGGTTTTTATTAGATATTCGGGATCTGAACATCTGTTTGTCTTAAGTCCAGATTTCTTCGATTTTTTTAATTTTGTTTTTGTTATTTACAGGAATAATTTAATTATACAACTTCCTATTCTGTTGTATGAGAGAACGGATTGGTGCACTTGCAAAAGAAATTAAAGAAAGCTACAATTTACTCCAAAACAAAACAAAACAAATCAAAATCTCTAATTCCTCTTTGGTATATCCAGTTAACACAACCAAAATTGATCTTTCTGTTTGTGCAGTTGATGGCGGGCTTCTTGCACATAGGATGCATGGTGCTGATATCGTCGTAGTAAGGGCGGTTGGTGTAAATTTTATTTATTCTAATTCCACTCTTAAATCCTGTTCATATTGGCCAGAAAAAAATCCAAAATCAGAAATTTTTATGAAAAGTTCTTTAGATGAACATGAAGCATTAGTTTTTCGTTCATTAATCAGATTGAAAGAGGAATTACAATGTGCCATCTCCTGTTTAGAAAAATTTTCTCCGCAAGTTTTGTTGATGGATGGTTCTCTTCTTCCATTACCCTCTGATCGTCCACCAGAAGAAAGCGAGCTTAACGTGGTCTATACTGAAGTGCTCACACTTTATACAAAATTATATGATCTTTCAAAAGGAAACTGTATGTTAATTGGTGTGATAAAAGATTCACGTTCTAAAAAACTTACAAAAGAATTCGGACTTAATTGTTCTGACGGCATTTTTTGTAATTTTTTGCTTGGAGAATTAGAACGGACAAATACAATGCCGTATTCTGATAAAGAACGTGACATTTCGGTTTTCTATGTTAAACCATCAAAATTTGATCTTCCGCTTCGAATTGAAACAACATCAACAGAAATAGATACTGTGGCATCTATCATCTGTAGTCTCTCAGCTTTCAGTGAAAATTTTGCATATCCTGCTGTTCTGATTGAAGCTGATATGTGCGCTGTTATGGATCCAAAAGAACTTGAACCAATTGAAGATTCTCTCAATTCTCTTTCTGGGATGAAACCACTTAGGAGAAATACAAGGCCGTTTAGATGATTTTAACTAACAAGTTTTTGGACGCATCTGTTTCCTAAAAAGGTGCGAGTGAGGGGAATAGTCTGCCTTTTGTATTTGATAGCATTTGACTTACAATTGGTCGATTACTCGTCCAAAAGTTTCCAAAATTCTTGCGAATTTTAGAACGCGGCACAAAGGCCTTGCTCCGTCATCGGATAAAAGAGTACGCGTTGCATCCCCGAAGGGTATCGTTTCTGTAGCACTCTCTAGCCCTTAAAGCCAGAGCCGACTAGGTCGGCTTGTAATGAACAAAGGTTCACTTCAGTTATCCTCATAGAGGGCAGAACTTCCTCATTTTTTATTACTAAAAAACGTTGGCTATCTACCCCTCACTCATCAATATTATGGTAAATTGTGTATAAAATCATTTGCTAATTGATAAAATAGCAATTGGTAAGTGGTGTTGGCTTGGTTGAACAATATCCATAAGCATATCTGCATCAAATCCAGTATTCCATCTTGTACTAAGTCCAACATCCTGAGCAGCAAGTTCAGCATAAGCTGCTGCAATTGTTGCGTCTTGTAAACAATAAAGATACGCTCCTCGTTCCCCATATTTTCCAGCAGATCTCATTCTGTTTGCAAAAATAATTAATTCTGCACCAGCACTTGTCCCATCTGTTATATTGTCCATTAATCCTTCACTTTCCCATGCAGGATCCAATAAAAGAAGGTCATAAGCTTGTAAATTTCCTGCTGATGGTGCTCTATTTGCTACTTCTAAAATTCTATGTATTTTACCTGGTTCAATTTCTGTTCTCTGTAATAATGTTGCTGCTCTTCGTCTAGCAACAACATCGAAAAATGGCATACTTCCAAGTGATTGATCTGGTATACCTTGATATCTTTTTATCTGGTCTGAAGAATCAATGACTGCAATAAGATCACTAAGATTTCTTCTTGGAGTTTTCATCTCTCTTGCTCTTGGATCGGGATAACCACAACATAGAATTGCAACTGGAATTTCATTTTTTTCTGCATCAACAATTCTACCAACTTGATCAGGATAAAATGCCCCAACCCAAACACTTCCTAATCCCAATGCGTGGGCTGCAATATCCATATAAGCAGTTGCTGCAGCAGTGCTCATTACGCCAGGTACACCAGAGCTAGTAGCTAAGACTACAAAATCAACATCTGCCCTTTTGACCCATGGTTGTCCAAGTGCTGCATTACACAATGCTAGTTTTCTTTCTCTATTCTTAACAGCTACAATTCGGTATGGTGTTTCTGAAAATGGTGCTCTTTGTGCAGCTTCTATCATCACTGCTACTTTATCTGGTTCTATTGATCTACCTTGAAAATTTCTAACCGATCGTCTATCATTTACTGCTGAATATAAAGATTTAGTAGCATGAGCCATGCCATAACTGTGTCAAAAAATGTTTATAAAAGTTGTTATTTAGATTCCTGGCATTCCCTGCAGACCTTTTCCACCCATGTTGTGAACGGCGAACCGTTCACTTCATTCCGGGAAAGCCTTGCTTTCCCGACATCATCTTTTCCATTTTCTTTCTGAAGCCACGGTTTTTCTTGAACATCCCCATCATTTTCTCCATTTTTTCAAATTGGGATAAAAATTCTCGAACTTCTCTTTCACTACAGCCGCTTCCTTTTGCAATTCGTGCTATTCTACCAGCATTGTTTTTCAGTACACTAGCATCTTTTTTCTCTTGTTTTGTCATTGAATTAATCATACATTCAAATTTTTTCAGCTTTTCTTCACTTTGCTGAACCATTTCTTTAGGTACATCTGCAGCGCCAAGCATACCAAGTACATTTCCAAGAGGGCCGAGTTTTTTTGCTGCTTTTAGCTGTTCGTAAAAAGATTCAATTGTAAGTTCATCTGTTTCAATTTTTTTAAGGTCACTTGTTTCTGAAATTTCTTTTATTTTTTCCATTAATGCTCCAATGTCTGGAACTCCAAGCAATCTACCGACGAATCTTTCAGAATTATAAACTTCAATATCATTTGGTTTTTCACCAATACCAACAAAAGAAATTTTTGCATTTGAGGCAGCTACAGAACTTAATGCACCACCCCCTTTTCCAGACCCATCCATCTTTGTTACAAAAACGCCGGAAAGTGGAACCGCAGCATTGAATTCAGTTGCTTGCTTTCCAGCAACCTGTCCAATGTCAGCACTGATAACTAAGTAACATTCTTCTGGTTTCAAAACTTCAGCAACTTCACGAAGTTCTTCTACTAATCCGCCATCTAATCCGCTTCGTCCAGCAGAGTCAACAATTATTACATCTTCTTTGGCTTTTTTCAAAGCATCTTTAACTAT
The DNA here is from genome assembly GCA_043816005.1 of Microcaldota archaeon. GTDB lineage: Archaea > Micrarchaeota > Micrarchaeia > Anstonellales > Bilamarchaeaceae > Bilamarchaeum. Next base: position 8,421 of record JBDRIM010000061.1, on the reverse strand, counting down.
TTTTGTAGGGCTTTTCTCTCCTTTAGTAGTATAATAGGCAGCACCAACTTGTTTGGCAAGCTGTTCTAATTGTTCTTGTGCAGCTGGTCTATCAGTATCTGCTGCAACCAACCCAACACTAAGACCTTTTGTTTTGTAAAAATGAGCAAGTTTAGCACAAGATGTTGTATTATGAACTATAATTCCATTTGCGACAAAAGTGTGCAAATCATCAACTGTCAAATCGTAAACCCATTCTTCATCATCCACTATCTCAATCGATTTTATTTCCAACCAACATACGTCTGAAAATGCAAGCGATTTCAATTTATCTATTCCAGTATAGTTATCTTCTTCAGCATCTTCTAGAATTTGATGCCCTGCTGGTGTAAGTGCAAATCCTCCATTTTGTTTTGAAATGTGGCCCTGCTGTTCTAGTCTAAAAAGGGATGCAGTTGCCCATTCTCTATTCTCTTCTATTACCTTTCCGTAAGTCGACCCACTTTTAATCTTTTTGATAAGTCCCAGCCAGTTTTTATGCGGTTTTTCCAGTGCAGCTAAAAAATTTCTTAAAGAACTTCTGGTGATAACTCCATTAGCCTCATAAATTCCGTAAGAACTGACATACTTTTGAATCTCTCCTATTGAAAAGCCGTATTTCTCCCTAATTCTTTGTATCAGTCTACCAACTGGTATAATTTGATGACAGCCAGGTCCCTGTCCGGATATTTTTGATAATTCTTCAAACCGTATCCTTTTTCTTGGTAAAATTGATGATATCTCCTTTCCAAATTTTATAACATCATCACTTTTCAAAAATAGTCTGTAGTATTCGGTTTGGTTGATGGTTTTTTGCGAAATATTAGAAAACATTCCGAATCGTAAGAGGACAATACGCAATTGTTCAATTAAGTTTTTACTTGCAGAACAAAATTCCACGTGGCGACTATTTTTTTCAACATACCCATCTGTATCGAAATACCCTCTTACGAACCCCCGTATGGCGGTTTTTTTGGATTTCAGCACTAATTCGGGGATCTTAATAATTTTGCTTTTTTTCCCAATCGGAGCACCAAAAATCCTATTTAAAAACATGACGAGTAATCTCGAACATATGGTAAATTTTTTGACATTGTTTCTTTTGTCTATTTTTATTTTTCCATTTGTCCCAAATAATCTTTTTGACAAGTAGTCTAATCTGGAAAGAATTTCAGAATCATTATTTGTTACCTCGACGTAGTTGTGATATATGTATCCGTCGCCCCACACATATCCGAGAAATTCTGCCAGTTCTTCATCAAGGTTTGTCGGCAAAGTTATTGAAGCAGAAACGGATCCACTACGTCTGCCTGCTTTGGAACCTTTTATCATTATCCGTTCCAATGTCATTAACGATATTCCATAGAACTCCATTTTTTTGATAACATCGATATGCATGCGTCCATTTTTCAGATTCGTGGTAAAAATCGAATATCCTGATTTGGGTCGTATTTTTTCATATGCATTTCGAAGTGTTCCAAACCTGGCTAATAATTCTTTTGTTATTTGCGATGCCATCTCATTATTTTCGATTGTACAATCATCGAATTTCTGTATTATTTCCTTATAAAAATTTTGTTCGGTTCCATCAAATTCAAGAATCGCAGCGGTTGCAATACATTCGTTACTACGAAGTTGGTCTGCTCGAACCTGTTTTATCTCCCCGTTATCAAGAACGAAAAAAGGATGTTCTGGAGTTACTATTATCGAATGAGCGTTTCCATTATCAAGACTCACCTTTAATAATTTCGATGTTTTCTTGAGTTTCCATAATGCTGTCGCACGCTTTTTCGATATTTTCAGAGTTTCCTTATCAAAAGCGTATACTTCCGGTCCGTTGGAGTGGCATTTTATCAAATATCCATTATCTATCTGCTGTTCCCCTCTGACTAGATATGTTTCATATATCTCCTTTATCGTTTTCACATTGCCACTGGCAAGTGGAATGATTGTATCCTTATGGACACATTTTCCAGAACCATAAAGGCCACACATCAAAATTTTATGTTTATCTAGTCTGGTTGTATAACTCTGTCCCATGAGCGAAACTAATTCCTCATAGACAATTTTTGTGACATGTTCTTTGAGTGTAAGTGCCTCAATTTTTTTAGATTTGAGAGCCCGTTCTTCTATTCTTTTTGATAAGGCAAAGACTAACTTTACGCTGACATCCGAAGAAATCAAGACCCTTTGAAGGTCTTTTATGAGCGCTTTTACGTCGTCCTCGTCAACATAAGGGCGATTAGTAAGTTTAGCTAGCGCTTCACGAAGTTTTTTGCCTAAATCCATGTTTTCAATAGTAATCTGGCTCAAAAGGTTTTTAGCAGCTGCCTTAGCTAGTTTTTTAAACGTTTTTGATAAATATAAGTATCTGTCTTGTTTTGGTTAATGAAAAAACTAGAATGGAAACTAACATTTAGAGATGTAAAAACGCTAGTGTGTTTTTACTTAATAATGAAGTGAAACCAGGTTTCACGACAGTAAAGAAACGCTATGCGTTTCTTTCCAAAATCGGAATTTTTATGAGGTGTATCTATGAGTAAACAAGTAAGTGGAGATCAGACATATGTGCTCCCAGAAGGAGCCCAGAGGGTTATTGGAAGGGATGCAATGAGAGTTAACATTGCAATTGGTTATGCAGTTGCCAATATAATAAAAACTACTTTAGGTCCAAAAGGTATGGACAAGATGCTTGTCTCTGATTTAGGGGATATAGTAATAACAAACGACGGTAGAACTGTTCTTGAAGAAATGAATGTTGACCACCCAGCCGCAAAGCTCATGGTTGAAGTTGCAAAAACTCAAGACAAAGAAGTTGGTGACGGAACTACAACAAGTGTTGTTTTGGCTGGTAACTTGCTTAGAAAAGCAGGTGAATTGCTTGATCAAAATATCCACCCAACAGTTATTATCAAAGGTTACGAACTTGCAGCAAAAAAAGCAGAAGAAGTTTTAGCTAAGATTGCAGAACCAGTTACATCTGCTGACAAAGAAATTTTGGTAAAAATTGCAAACATTTCAATGGGGTCAAAAGGTATTGGTACTGACGATGAAAAGAAAAAAATCGCAACTCTGATGGCAGAAGCAGTTATACAGGTCGCAGAGAAAAAAGACGCCAAGACAGTTGTTGATCTTGATCTTATTAAAATAGAAAAGAAGGCAGGTGGAGAAGTTCTTGACACTGAACTTATTAGAGGAGTTCTTATTGATAAAGAAATTGTTCATGCAGGAATGCCAAAATCAGTAAAAGATGCAAAAATCCTACTTTTGGATGCAGCTCTTGAAATAGAAAAAACAGAAACAGATGCAAAGATCGAAATAACATCACCAGACAAAATGGAAGCATTCCTTCACCAAGAAGAAAAAATGATGAGGGATATGGTTGAGAAAATCGTTGCAGCAAATGCCACTATTGTATTCTGTCAAAAAGGTATTGATGATTTAGTTCAACATTTCCTTGCGAAGAAAGGAATTTCAGCTATCAGACGTGTGAAGAAAAGTGATATGGAAAAACTTGCACGTGCAACTGGTGGTATTGTTGTATCTACTTTAGAAGATCTCAAAGAAGCAGATCTTGGTAATGCTGGTCTTGTTGAAGAGAGAAAAATTGCAGGCGAATCAATGGTTTTTGTTGAAAAATGCAAAGATCCAAAATCAGTTACTATATTTGTTCGTGGCGGAACTGACCATGTAGTCAGTGAAGTAGAACGAGCAGTTGTTGATGCTAGGGGTGCTGTTTCAAGTGCATTACAAGATGGTAAGTACGTCGTGGGTGGAGGCAGTGTTGAAATGGAAATCAGCAAAGAGCTTCAAAATTATGCCATACAAATAGGCGGTAGAGAACAGCTTGCTGTTCAGGCATTTGCAGACTCCATGGAATCTATACCAAGAGCATTAGCTGAAAATGCAGGTATGGATGTAATTGATACTATCGTTGCCCTCAGAACAAAACACAAAGAAGCAACAGGCAAAAATGTTGGTGTTGATGTTATGCATGGCAAAGTTGCTGATTTGAAAAGTGCTGGCGTATTTGAGCCTGCAAAAGTCAAAAAACAAGCAATTGTTTCAGCAACAGAAACCGCAAGACTGATCTTAAGAATCGATGATATCATCAGTTCACGAGGCGGTTCTAGAGGCGGTATGCCACCAGGAGGTCCTGGCGGAATGATGGGCATGGATTAGTTTATACATTTTCATCTTCTTTTTTATTTTATCTTCCTTTTTGACTTTGTCGTATTAGTACAATGTTAGCTATTTCTAAGATAAGTAAAGCAGCCAAATAAGGAACAGAAGACATCGCAATTATCGCATTATTTTGTGCAATTCCAATTCCAACCTCAACAGCACTGGTTATCCCTACAGTTACCATTAATGCGTTAACGCTATCACTTACCATTTTTGCAACTTTTTCTATTGTTTCACTTTTTGGTCTACCAAATACATACTTGTTTTGTTCTCTTCTAAATTTAAGAATTCCATGACCAACTGCTGCTAAAGCAAGCATTACAATACCAGTTGTAGAAATCACCCCAGTTTCAATACAATGAACTATATTTGCGCCAAAACCAACTGTTAATGTTGAATAAACAAGTGTATGTGCTACAACATTAGCACTGTCTTTGAAAAATTCTTTTGTTGAATGTAAAAATTCCCTTACATTAATTGGGGAAGTATCCATCATTTGAAGTGGAAATGCAGTTACCATCCAAATTCCAATGCCTAATACAAATGTTGAAAGCGAAGCAGGTAATTCTTTGATATGAGGGAAAGTATTGAGTATTCTAAGTTCTCCAGAAAGTCTGCCGAATGTTAATTCTATTGGCAATGCAACAGTGCTTGCAAGTGCTGTTAATCCACCAGCAATTCCACCAACCATTGTTGTTGCTGTTAATAAAAGTACAGCCGCGACATTCATTATCAACGTTGCTCCACTAATAAAAGCCTTTACAACAAATGGTCTTTCTTTTTTTATTGGAGGTAATGGTTCAGGAGGTCTAACAAAAATATGTTCAGCTAGCCTAGCCGAAACAGGTTCAATTCTAAGTGGTTCAAGTTTTGGCCATCCTCTCCTAGCTGTTAATGCATGTGCGATTTCTCTGGTTCTCAATGGTCTTGGTTCCATATAATCATTTCACTAAATTATTCTGGGCGATAAGCTTTGTATGCAGTTACAGCTTCTTCTTCAGCTCGTGATAAAGTAAGACTCTTTCGTAATGCTCTTTCCATGCTAGTACGTTTGTGGTGTACAGCATACATCAATACATTCCAACCAAATGCATCTCGTTTATTCACATCAATTCCTGGTTGAGAAAGATAAAAATCAAAGAGTTTACTACTATTCCTAATAACTGTGGCTATCAAAACTGATGCATTGCTAAGCTGGTCTTTTTGCCAAACACCTGTATTGATATCAGCTCCATGCTCCAAAGCATCTCTTGCTTGTTCTACTGTTTCAGCTCGAATAAGTCTGAGCGTGTAAACTTTTTTTCTGTCTTCTTCAGTAAAAGTAGTACCTTTTGCTCTGAGTTTAGCTATCATTTCTGGTCTACCACGAAATTCAGCACGCATAATAGCACTAAATCCATTATCATCTTTCCTGTGAATATCAATCCCAGGTTGCTCCAAATAGAAATCAAATAATTCCGGTTTATCATCAATAACTGCAAATATGAGAACTGATGCATCACGTATCCCTATGAATGTGTTTTGTACACTACAATTGATATCAGCTCCATTTTCCAAAGCATCTCTTGCTTGTTCTACTGTTTCAGCTCGAATAAGCTTGAGATTGTAAATTTTTTGTCTATCTTCTTCAGTAAAAGTAGCACCTTTTGTTCTGAGTGCAGTTACTATCCTTTCTCTTCCATGGAATTCTGCATGCATTATTGCTGAATATCCATCATTATCTTTCTTGTTAATACCAATCCCAGGTTGCTCTAAATAAAATTCTACTAATTCCGGTTTATCATCAATAACTGCAAATATGAGGACAGTTGCATTATCTATCCCCCTGGATTTGTTTTGTACTCCGCAATTAATGTCAGCTCCATCTTTCAAAGCATCTCTTGCTTGTTCTACTGTTTCAGCTCGAATAAGCCTGAGATTCACTGCCTCTTGTTCTTCTCTTGTCAATCGGGGTGGCATCACTCTAAGTGGTTCAAATTTTGGCCATCCTCTTCTAGCTGCTACTAACTCTTTCATCCTTATTCCAAATTTTAATGTTCTTGGTTCCATATAATCATCTTTTTTTCTTGTTTCTGAGCAACCATCTTACTAATGCATAATTTGCTACAGCTGCGGCTGGTACAACAAAGTTTCCAGTCCAAATAGCTACTCCGTTGTAGTAAGCAATTCCTGCACCAATAGCAACAGTTGTCAATGCGGCTATTGCTAAGTCTTGTGCTCCTCTCTTCAAAAATTTAGCATAATCAAACTTTTCATTTTCCATCAAAAATCTGCTTAATCTGTATGTAAATGAACCTGCTACTAGTAGAACGCCTCCAGCTTGGGATATGATGCCTGTTTGTGCTATATGTGCTATATTTGCAACTGCACCAATAAGATATCCAGAAAATGAGGTACAAATAAATGCTGTTTTGCAAACTTTTACAGTTTCTGTTTTTATATTTTCTGCAAGATTTCTGAATTCTTTTTTTCTCATGAAAAAACTATTAAAAGTGGCCATACCAACTGCGGCTATTACTATTGTTCCTGTTGCTGCTAAGATTGTAGATATGCTATGTGGTATATTTGGGATTTTCAATGCAAATTTTGTAAATTCTTCAGGCAGATTACCATAGACTATTTCGAATGGGTATGTAATCAGACCAATACTACCACAAAGTCCTGCCGTTACTACTGCTCCAACTGTAACAATTGTCAAAGGAATTCCAACTGTAAACTTTATGGTTGCTTTAGCAACTTTTTTCACTTGATCTGAAACAATAACTCCAATACTTTCTTTTTTAGTTTCTGGATTAAGTGTATGTTCTTCAGCTTTTTTTAATTCCTTTATTATCCTAAGCATCAATAATTTTCCAGAAAAACCAATATGCTCGCTATGAAACTGTGCTCTTGCTTTATCCATTGCAGTTTCGTTTAAGTCATCAATTGCTTTTACATTTGCACCTTCTCTTAACATTTTTCTAATTCCGCGCAAATTTCCTTGCTCAGCATAGTCCCGTAACCACGAATTCCTTATTTCATGATTACTAGTTACCATATTGTGACCAGTATCCATCCAAGAACTTGCAATTCTTCCAAATGCAGCTGCAGTATTTGTTGCTGGTTCAATTCTAAGAGGTTCCAAAACTGGCCATCCTCTTCGTCTAGTGATGCATCTAGCCATTCCCGTAGGTGTGAGTTGTGCAGTTCGTAATCCTACTCCAGGCTGCTCGCTATGCATTCTCCTAATAGTCATTCTAACAGTTAGTGTGAGAAAGTGGTTTTAAAGGTATGTTTTCCTCATCATTTGTTCACTATTTATACTTTTAGCTCTAATTCATAATTCTATGACGTTAACTCTACATATCAAAGTTTTTGGAAGAGTACAAGGTGTTTTTTTCCGTATAGAAACAACAAATCTTGCACTAAAACTTGGTTTGTATGGCTGGGTAAAAAATATAGCTGATGGTTCTGTTGAGATTCTTGCAGAAGGGGATCATAAAAGCCTAGAAAAACTCCTTGAATGGTGTTATTACGGTCCGGCTGAAGCTGAGGTAAAGGAACTCGAATATATCTGGGGTGAATCAAAAAATAACTTAACTAAATTTTCAATAATTCGTTAGAGTGATTGATGTCTTTCCCCTTTCTTTTCGCTTCTTCGTTTTTGATAGGAAAATCGCTTGGCAAATTTTACTTTCTTAAACTTATCCACAAACATATCCAATTTCTCGAATTCAAGATCATTTTCAAAATGGTCCCTTGCTTCGTCAGGAATATCTATCAATCCATTATCCTCATAACATATTGGTCTGCCATTTGCATCTGTGATGGTACATAAAAGTGTAATTATGGCATCAATTTTTGGTTCTACACTTCGGAGCACCTTGCCTAGCAGTTCATCTCGTTTTTCTGCAATCTCAACTTTATTCAAAATTGTTTGGATTTCATCAATTTCATCGTCATTAAATCTATTTTCTTTTAACCATTCAACTGAGAATTCATTAAATGCATATTTGACCATAGTTATCACTCGTGTTAAGTTTCTCTCCACCTATATATCATACGCTGCCTTTTTTATTTTTTGTATCAGTAAATTTTTCAAATTTGTATGGAAACATCTCTATTTTTTCTTAGCTAATTTCACTAATGTTTCAGTAACCAACCGAACCCCAATTCCAGTTGCTCCTTTATCTAGATATGAATGGGGGGTTTTGATATTTCCAACTGCCGCAATATCCA
>JBDRIM010000060.1:0-43280 GCA_043816005.1 Microcaldota archaeon | reverse complement strand
CCAGTGTGGTTCGCCGTGAGACTGTGGCTGAAAAAGTAAAAATAGCGCATGGGTTTTAAAAGACCCCTATCCAATGTTATTTTATGCGTGCGTTCATCTTCTCACTAGATGCTTTTGTAGCCTTCACTCTTGCTCTCGTGGTCATATACTCTTTAATATTCTTCTCAAGTGTACCATCAGCATATTATCATCTTCTTACTCAAGGACATTACCTTACTCGCGATATCCTTTACTCTCTATCAACAACTCAATGTTCTGGTTATTTTGGGTGTATAACTGACGACACAGCCATACTAGATAATATTGCATTTTCATCAGATGGACATCTGCCTACTATTGAACTTATAAAAGAAACTGCAGGTGAGATGGTTCCTAATCAATTTGGATATGTACTTGAGGTTAGCAAAGATCAAGGTCAAACTTGGATTACAAAATACAATACATCTGCTGTTCCTGCTGATCCACATGCAGACAGTCCAAAAAAACTTCAAATTTCCACGGTCGTTATGGCTTTCAACTATCCTAGTGCAATCAACAAAATGGATTATCCGCCATATAATTATATGACATGTGGCTTTAGCTCTGGTTGGTCTGCAGGTGATTCAGTTCCAGGTTCTGGAGGCTCAGTTTGGACTGATTGGGGTATCATCACATGTGGTGAACTAACAACACCAGGTGGAAGTCCGGGTACGGGTGGGTACATTATCGGAAATCATCCGCCAGAAGAAACACTTCAAGGAGAATTAGTTCCTTCTACTGACGTACGGCTTGTGAGATTTACTATTTACATTTAGGTGATTATGTTGGATAAAAAAGGATTTCTTTTTACAGTAACTGTCTTTCTTGTACTCACATATATACTATTGTCTATTTCTGTTTGGGTCAAATCAGTTGAAACATCAGAAAAATCATTTTCTGAATTCTACAAACAATCAACAGTTGAACTTGCAATAGAACAAATAACACCTGAAAAGATGAGTACTATCTCTCATATAATAGCAAACCGCGCACTTAATCGGCTCAACACTCATACAATAGAAAATCCTGCTGTCGAAGGCCCTGCTCTTGATGAAGAACAAAACATACGGAATTCGATGTACGAATTAATATTATACGGAAATGCATCTGATTCCTATTTTTATGGGGTTGGCACTTCAATTACACAGGAAGAAAATTCTTCATTTACATCATGGGTTAGCAATCTAAATGCTTCTTTGAATGCAATCGGAGTTTATGTAAGTGAATTTGATGTCACTAATTTCCAATTTACGCAAGGCGATATTGATCTAGTTAACTATTCATTTGATATTCACCTTACACTAAGTGATCTTACCAATACTTCTTCAATTTCAAGAGTTTATACAATCAAAAACCAACTTGATATTACCGGACTTGTTGATCCAGCACTTGTAAGAGTTAGCAAAACTTATGCTGGAGATACAAAAGCATTATATCGTATGTTCTTTTTCAACAAAGCTCTTTATTCAACATCATCTACATTATCAGCTCAAAAAATATCTACTTCAGTACAGGGCGGACAGGGTTGGTTGTATGGTTATTTAGCAGTTGCCAATGCATCTGCTGCTGAACCTGGTCTACCTAGTGCAGTTTCTGTAGCACCAACATCAATGCACAATTACATTCTTGTTGGTACATATGATGAAATCACTGCACTTCCTCACGAAGTATATGAGAATTTTGGCGGATATATTGTAACTAATGCACCTGGCCATATAGTACCTGCGTGTGGCGGCAATCAAAATGAAACTGATACATTCAATACCGTTCAATATTCTGGTGGTAGTTGTACTCCTGCTATCGGTGGAAATGGTATATCAACAAGCAAACCATTTATAGTTTCAAGTGGGTTTGATCCAACTACTGCTGGAGAATGTCCTGTTCTTGATGGAAGTAATATAACTGGCCTATGCACACTTTTTGTAAATAACTACAAGGAAGAACAAGTAGCTGCAAATCCTGGAAACAAACTTATTACATCCCAAGCAGGTATCTATTCTGTTGAGCGTATGCGTGATTTTGTTATGTGTGGTTACTATACTTACAATTCAAAATCCCCATCATACTTACAAAGATTATTATTAGATCCATATTCGAGAAACAGTTCATTATATGGCATTGAAACTTTTATTATTGGTATTTACGCAAATGACAGTGCAATTTACGATACTCATAGTAGATTGGATCGCGAGTTGTTCGATGGCTCTATCACAGGCATAAAAGTTCGTGGTCTGCCTGGATGTAAAAACCGTGCTGCATGTGCTGATGATCCATTCACAGGAATATTCGCTGTAAGTGATGATACTAAAGTGGATTATGGTCTTGTTAATATAACATGTGATATTGCTGCGGGGTGCAATTCATGAAAGGACAGTCTTCATTTGAGCTTTTGATAAGTTTCGGGGTTGTCTTAGCTTTTACTGTTCCCGTTTTATTTTTGCTACTCTCAGTCACTTCAATTGGTTATGAGGATGCTTCAAAAGCACAGGCTGATGCAACTGCAAGAACACTTGCAGATACCATGAATAGTGTTTATGCTCAGGGTCCTGGTGCACAGAGAGAGATTCTTCTCAATGCTCCAGTTTCAACTCAAGATATCTATGTTTCTAATGGGGAGGTCGTTGTTCGTATTAAAACTGCAAATGGAGATTTCGATGCAGTTGCTCCGACTATTGCCAAAATACACTCATCACCCGATAGCATTGGTTCGAAAACCGGTTTATTTAGGGTAACTGTTGCAGCAATTCAAAATGGTGATCAGGTGGAGGTAGACATCAGTGATTGATAAATTTCGCGGTCAGGTCGCCACACAGAAAACTTCGTTTTCTTATCGCAACTTACGGGGTCAAGTTGCGACTGAGGGAACTTCGTTCCCTGCAAGCAACCTGCGCGGGCAGGTTGCTACCGAATTCATGCTTTACACCGGTGTTTTTATGTTCGTAGCAATAGCTGCTTTTTTGGCTGTTAGTGATATTCAACGAACCGAGCTTCCATATCAACAAAATAAAGCTGTTAAAGAGGCTGGAGATGGATTTGTTAGCATATTAACTCTTTCAGTTAAGGGTGGCGAAGGTTTTTCATATCGTTATGTGTTTCCGAGGACAATTTTTGGCATTCCATACACAATCCACCTGGGTAATCTTGCCACACCACGACCAAACATAGTCATAGAATGGCCAGGAAATTATGGGAATTTTAGTTACCAATACAACGTACCAAGTTATAATTACAAATTTGGTGGGTGTATAACTCAAGGCGTAGACCCAATACTTCAAAGTGATGCCTGTTCAAATGTAATAATGTTAAATAATGATGGTGAGAATCTTACTATAACTCAATAATAGGTGCAAATATGAAAGGACAGTATTTTAGCTTTGATGCGATCGTTGCTTCAGTAATCTTTGTTCTTGCTCTAGTCGCATTACTTTCATATTGGCATAGTGTGAAATCATTCCTTGATTATCAAAATGATCCTATCTCAAAGGACGCAATTCGTGTCTCGAATCTTCTTTTTACTCCTCCTTCGCCATCAGCAGATTGTGATACCATCGAGAAATTTGGTTTAGCACTAAGTTGGTCTGACAGGCGTGTCAATTCATCATTGCTTAATTGTGCAATTCAGAAGACAAATGATCTTGTTGATCCTGATGCCGGTCCAAATTGGTTGCATATAAAATTAGGTACTCAATACATGGCAGCTCTCAATATAACCAACGTCACTGGAGGTCCAACTATTTCAATTGGTAATTCTCCACCTGCTGATGTTCTTCATATAGTCAAAATAAGAAGATTAGCTACAGTAGTAAATGATGATGGATCGACGTATTTAGTTACTATGGATCTTAGCCTGTATAAATAGTCTGTATAAATAGTTATAATATAAAAAAATAAAAAAAATTACTTATTCTTTGTGATTATTTCTATATTTTCAGGGACCTTATTTACATTGCCTATTTTAAGTCCTATAAGCAATTTCACTCCCTGTTTTGATGCAAGGTCTGCAAGTCTCTGAGTTATAATCCCATCAAAAACTATTGCGTGTACGTTACTGGAGTCACTAAGAGATTTTATAACATCACGTACGGCAACTTCATTTACTTTCTCGAAATTCTGATTGTAAAATCTTGCCTTAAGTGTATTACCAAGTACATCTAGTTCCTTCATAAGGTCAGCTTTGGTCATAGGCACTTGTTCTGATGGTTCAGGTTCATCTATTCTAGGAACATCCGGTTCAACCTCCCTTTTCCTGCCTTTTTTTTCACGTGGTGGCTCAACCTTTTCTTGTAGTTTATCTTCAACCTCTATCGTGAAAGTCTCCTGTGCTTGTGGTTCTATTTGCTGTCTGAATCTTGGTACTTCATTGTTGTTGCGTCTTTCAGAACTTCTAAAATTCCTTGAATTTTGTTCAAATGGAATTCTATTCCTCAGATGTTTTATAATCTCCTTTCTTGTCAATTCTTCGACTTCAAGACCAGTTGGTGCTCTAGAAATAAAATCTATGTCTACTCCACCATGGTTCAATTCATTTAGAATTATATCTCCGCCTCTATCACCATCCAAAAACAAAGTTACTTCCTTCTTTTTAGATAGATCAACTATCGTTCTTGTCACCTTTGCACCGCCTATCGCAATAACATTGGTAATATCATTTTTTAGAAGGTTAAGAACGTCAGCTCTACCCTCTACAAATATCACTTCATTATCTCGCTCTATCGTCGGTCCAGATGGTAGTCTATCATGACCATATTCTGTTATCTCAGCAGTCTTAACTTCATCCCTAACTAATTGCGAAATTTCTTTACTCTCTGGAATTTCAGTGTTAAGAAGGGTCTTAAGTAAATTCTTTGCTCTATCTACAAGCTGTTTTCTCTTCAAATTTCTTGTATCTTCAACCTTAGTTATTTTCAACCTTGCTTCACACGGACCAACACGATCAACTGTTTCAAGTGCTGCTGCAATTATGCATGTTTCAACCATATCAAGACTGCTTGGTATTTTTATAATCCCAGTTGTCTTACCATCTCTGCCAGATAAATCAACTTCTATTCTTCCTATCCTTCCGTTTTTCTGGAGGTCACGAAGATCAAGGTCATCACCAAGAAGCCCTTCGGTCTGTCCGAAAATAGCCCCAACTACGTCTGGTTTTTCAACCAACCCTCCTATCTCTACACTAGTATAAACTAAGTATTTTACCGTATCTATATATGTTTTTGCCATAAAAAATCACCATTTTTTATTATTGATCGTTTCGACGATCAATGCCATAAAATTTCACCTATTCATATTTTCTTCAATAAATTTGTCATATGCTTTTTTTGTATTTTCAAAGTTTCGTATTCCCAAAATATATCCAAGATCGCCTCGCATTTCAAGGTCGGCTCCTATTGAGAACCGTTCAAGTTCTTCTTTTGCCAATTTGGCAAGTTGGTGACCTCTGCGATCAAGATCTGTTAATACGAATACTTTTTTCACCGCAGGATATTCTCTAGCTAATTTTGCACAACTTAATCTTAGATTTCCGGATATGGTTAGGATTTTTGTAAATCCAAGTCTCCCGAAGGCTGTTTTATCTTTTTTACCTTGTCCTTGAACAAAGTTCAAGACAGTCAAAAAATCAAAGATTTTTTACCTTCAACAAATATCCATTGATCTTCAAGCTGTACCATCAATTTGGCCAGTTTATTTAGCTTTTCCGCGGTTTCCACATTATCCTCCGGGATCAGCCAGAATGAGAGTAACTGTGCATTGTTGACCGCCTTATAGGCTGTTCATCTCTTTCGAGAACAACATTCCATCATAGCTCTATGGCTCAGGTGGCCATCCATGCACAGTGATCATGAAAGAAGTGCAGCACGCTCTTCTATTAAATCTACTACGACTGGGAATATCTTCATAATATCCCCCTCGCTCAATATACCTATGAGTTCATTATCATCATTAACGACTGGGAGTCTCTTTATCTTATTTTCCCTCATTGCTTTTGCTGCATCTTCTATGGTAGTATCTGGTTTAACTACTCTAAGCGGCTTTGACATGATATCTTCAACTTTGCTTTTATAAGGGTCGACCCCCTTTGCTAATATTTTGTAGACAATGTCTCTCTCTGTGATTATGCCTTTCGCATGTTTTCCTTCATTGTCTTCAACGACTATGACGGAACCCACGTTATTCTTTTTCATATGTTTTGCCACGTCAAGAGCGGTTCTGCCAAATGGTACCACTATGACTCTCTTAGTCATAATATCTCCCACTTTCAAGTCCGATCCCATGTTTTACTATTTACGCGAAAGTCTTTAAAAACAACACCGCGCGTTCTATCTCCTACTCTGTATAAAAGGGTTTAAATAGTCTCTTTTTTCCATTTATTACCATTATAATCTCATTTAATTGGTTAGAAACAGACGGTTAAAAACATTTCTCAGTCTAATTGAAGCTATGGATACTACTGCTATGGAGCGAACCGACGTTCGCGTCAGTCAAGGAAGCTCTGGCTTCCTTGTCATTGAAAAGAAATGGTCCAAAAGATGGGCTGAAGAAAAGGTTTTCGAAGTTGAACCTACTGAAAAAAAAGAAAAAAAATATATTACAGCTGCATTTCCATATCCCAATTCACCTCAACATATCGGTCATGGAAGAACTTACACGACTACTGATATCTATGCTCGTTACCTTCGACTCAAAGGATACAATGTGCTTTTCCCAATGGCATTCCATGTAACTGGAACTCCTATCATCGCAATGGCTAAGAGAATTGCTGACAAGGATGAGGATGTCCTGAGTGTTTTCGAAAAAATATATGGGATAGATCGGAAAACAGCAGCAACATTAACAAAACCTGAGGATCTTGTCACATATTTTTCCAAGGAAATTGAACTTGGTATGAAGGAGATGGGGTACTCAATTGACTGGAGAAGAAAATTCTACTCTTTTGATAAATTTTTTAATAAATTTATTGAATGGCAGTTCAAGAAACTTCACGATCATGGTCTTATTATTCAAGGTGAACATCCAATTGCATGGTGTCCTAAAGATAATCAGGCAGTTGGGGGTCATGATACTAAAGGTGATGCGGATCCGGAACTTAAGGATTTTACTGCAGTGAAATTTGCATATGCTGATGGTTTTATTCTAACTGCAACACTAAGACCGGAAACAATCTATGCCGTCACTAATATCTGGGTAAATCCAAACAATCTTCATGTGAAAGTCACGAGTAAGAAAACTGGGGAAATTTATTATCTCTCTAAGAAAGCATGTGTAAAAATGAATTTCCAAGGATTCGAGCTTGAAATTTTAGAGGAAATCAAAGGTGAAAAACTTCTTTCCAATAAGGCTAAAAACATCGTTACTGGCGAAGAAATTCCTCTTTATCCAGCGCCATATGTTGAAGATGATACTGGAACAGGAATTGTAATGAGTGTCCCATCACATGCACCATATGATCATATTGCACTTGTTGATATGGGAATTCATCTTGATTACAAACAAATAATTCAAGTTGAAGGATATAAATTCATGGCAAAAGAACTCATTGAAAAGATGGGTGTCAAAGATCAAAATGATCCAAAATTAGAGGAAATTACCTCTGAGGTCTACAAAAAAGAAATCCTAAGCGGAGTAATGCTGGTAGGTCCATATTCTGGTGAAAAAGTTTCCGTTGCAATTGATAAAACCAAACAAGATATGTTTGCAAAAAACCAAGCACTAGTCTTTTGGGAAATAACAAACAAACCTGTCTTTTGCAGATGCGGTGCAGAAGTTGTTGTTAGCATTCTCAAAAACCAGTGGTTTATTGATTATGCAAAACCAGAATGGAAGAAAAAAGCAAAGGAATGCCTTGAACAAATGTCTATAATTCCAGAAAAAACACGTTCCGAATATCTTTATGCGATAGATTGGTTCAAGCAAAAAGCATGTGCTCGTGCAAGTGGTCTTGGTACTAGATTTCCATTCGATAAAACTCAAATGATCGAAGCACTCTCTGATTCAACTATCTACATGGCATTTTATACTATTGCTCATCTTCTGAAAGAAATTGACGAGAGCGAACTCAACGAGGCGTTTTTCAATTATGTTTTCCTTGGTAAAGGAAAAGCAAAGAATGAGGTTGTAGAAAGACTGAAAGAAAGTTTTGAATATTGGTATCCACTAGATTCACGACACTCGGGTGCTGATCTTGTCAGGAATCATCTTCCATTTTTTATTTTCAATCACGTTGCTATATTCGAGAAAAAATACTGGCCAAAACAAATTGTTACCAACGGATTTGTACTTATGGATGGAAGTAAAATGAGTAAAAGCATGGGGAATATTTTACCTCTTAGAAAAGCCATTGCAGAATATGGTGCTGATGTCATACGCTTTTCAGTTGTTTGTGGTGCTGATCTTTCAAGCGATACTGACTTTAACAAAAGTGTTGCAGAAGGTATCCGTTCTAGAATGGTAACAATCAACAAACTTCTCGAAGCATCAATAAAAAATAAATCCAAGAGCCATGGAAGAGCTGAAAAATGGCTTCTTTCCCGTATTAATCGCAAGATAGTTCAATCAGAGAAAATGTATTCTGAATTTCACATCCGTGAACTTGCTCTTGATATATTCTATGATGTTATAAGCGATCTTCAATGGTACATGAAAAGATCAAAAGAACCAAATCTTCATGATTTCTTTGTTAAATGGGTGCCATTGATTGCACCATTTATGCCACATTATGCAGAAGAATACTGGGAGATGCTTGGACAAAAAGGTTTTGTTGTTAATGCTGCGTTTCCAAAATCAGATAATGATGCAATTAGTGATAAAATAGAAAAAGGAGAGGACTTGGTTGCAAAAGTGCGTGATGATATTGAAAATCTTAAGAGTTTACTGAAGATTAAACCATCTAAGGTTTCAATTTTCGTTGCTAATGATCTTAAACGCAAGATATATTCCACAATAGCGAATGAAAAAACATTTGACAAAATAATGAAATCAGCTTCTAGTGATGCTGAAATGAAGACAAAGATGGATGTTGTTCAAAAGATGGCAAAAGCACTTGCGAAGACAGTCCATTCACTTGGTCCAGTTTCCACTACAAATGATGAGCTCGATGCACTTCAAAGCGCAGTTGAATTTTTCGAGAGTGAGTTTAATTGTAAATTTTCTGTCCAGCTTGAAGATGATTCACAGCATGAACGAGCAAAAAATGCAATGCCTGGAAAACCTGCCATTGTATTAGAATAATCTGAGGTTAATTGATGGATATATTTTGGCTAAAACTTGTCCTTTCATTTTTCGTTGGTGGTCTTTATGTTGCATTCACCATTTTTCTTTCGGAAAAGTTAGGTTCTAAAATCGGAGGCATCCTATTGGGTCTTCCATCAACAACATTAGTCAGTCTGATATTTATTTACTGGACACAAGGAACCGAAACACTACTTTTAGCATCTGCCATTATTCCGGCAGTGATGGCTATCAATTTGTTTTTTGTTATTACATTTATCTCGCTCTACAATCGCGGCATTAACATTGCATTTGTAAGTGCAGTTCTAGTTTGGGCAATTCTAGCGCTAATTATTGTTTTATTAAATCCAAACCTCTTTTTTTCAGTGTTGGTTTTTATCTTCACATTCGGCATATCCATGTTACTTTTAGGAAAGTATCCACACACTAAACTTGGGAAAATCCACAGTTCGCGTACTGAATTTACATATCGCTCAGTATTTGCTGGCGGAGTTATATCATCATCCGTACTTGCTGCAAATTATGTTGGTGCAGTTTGGGGGGGAGTTTTAGGGACATTTCCAGCAGCATTTTCGTCATCACTATATCTACTTTCTAAAAAACATGGTTTTGCCTTTGCATCATCAGTTGCCAAAAACATACCATTTGGGACAATCGGCACGGTGATTTTTGCTATATCACTATCCACCGTTTCATCTCATTTCGACATAGTCATATCATTCATTATTTCTTATCTTCTATCTTTGTTCTATGCTGTTTTGGTTTATTTTGTTATTTTGAAAAAGTGATATTATGAAATTTCTTAAAGTTTCTAAAAAACAAGCAGAGCATGTTCGCAAGGAACTCGTAGCCGCAGGACTTTTTTCCAATGACTACGAAATTATTCATGAAGACAATTCCATTTTATTCCCTGTCCTAGATAACTTCAAAAGTTACGAAATGGTTGAAATGAAAGGTGAAAAAAGAGTGGAAAATCAAGGAAAACTCAAGGATGCCTTAGCAGGTGTTTTAACCACAGAAGAACGAGAATCTTTGGTTTCTTCATTTGATATTCTTGGTAATATTGCAATTATTGAAATTCCCGAATCACTTGAGCAAAAAGAAAAACAAATCGGTGATGCGGTGATTTCTGCTAATCATCATGTTAAAACTGTCTTGAAAAAAACCGGTCCTATGGAAGGAGAGTTTAGGGTAAGGCAAGTTGAACATATATCTGGTGAGAACACAAAAATTGCAATATACAAAGAAAGTGGAGTTTTGATGAAATTCGATGTTTCCAAAGTTTACTTTTCAGTTCGCCTTGCATTTGAGCGTTCAAGAATTGCCGAGCTTGTTAAACCAGGCGAGCTGGTTTTGGTGTTGTTTGCAGGCGTTGGTCCATTCGCACTTGTAATTGCTAAAAAACATCCAGATACAAAAATCATTACAGTCGAACTAAACCCAGAAGCAGTTGTTTCCATGAAAGAAAATATCAAATTAAACAAAATGAAAAATATTGAAGCAACTGAAGGAGATGCCCCGCGAATTTGGCAAAAATCCAAAAAACAAGGAAAAATTCGATCGAATTATTATGCCATTGCCTAAATCTGGCCACGAATTTCTTGATGTTGCTTTTGCTATGGTAAAAAATGGTGGCATTGTGCATTTCTATACATGGTCTGATTCCAAGGATCCATTTGCAGAACCAATTAATCAAACCAAGAAAATTGCGCATGGATGTAAAGTTGAAATAGAATTTGATAACATGCGAATTGTACGTCCTTATGCGCCGAATATTGTGCAGGTTGTTTTAGATATTAGAGTCAATAAAATCCAAAAATAAATCCAATCAACAAAGCCACTATCATCCCTGCCACTATTGGTGGAAGTGCAGGCAGAACCATCTTCTTTTTGTAAACTAAACCAATGAAAAGTCCAAATGATATTACAGCGCCAGCAAAGACAAATGGGGTTGCAGCTGGCTTAAATGCCATTGTTGCAACCTCAAGCATTATTGGTGCAACCATATCTCCCGTTCCAAGATCTATTCTTTGTTCTTTTTGTCCCATTTTTGTTGGTGGTGCAGTTGCTGTCACTGTAAACGCCATATTTTTCTGCACAACAAAATTTGCCATCTCAACCATATGTTTTGTTTTGAAAACAGCAAGAAAATCATAAATAGATAAAAGAACAAGGAACAAAATAAGTGGCATGAGGCCTAAAGATATTCCAAATACTGTTCCAACGCCTGCAGTTGCCATTATTGCTGCGGCATTTTTCAATTCAGGGAATTTCAATCTCAATGCTGAGAATACAAGTGCAAGTATGATCGCTAAAATGGTACTAATCTCATAATCCAAAACAAGACGTAGAATTGCATAAATCGCAATTGAGCCAGCGCTTGCAATCATCATAAATTCCATAATTCTAAATATGATTGGGAACATGGCAAATTTTCTTATCAAGAGAACCATGACAACTGCCCCAAGCAAAATATATAAAATAAAAAATACTGCATTCATCGGATCTTCAGCATTATTTGTCATTACCATACTGCTGGCATATGGATTTTTTTCTATGTCATTGATTACAACTGCTCCAGTGAACATACCTAATAATTGAGCTATTATGAAAAGACCGAGCATGGAAACTAATAATCGCATATTTTTCATTCACACTGGAGATTAAAAAAGACTATGGCCGGTCATCTGCGTTCGAACAAACAAGAACCAAAATTGTTCCTGTCACTCGGGACTTTTTTGGTTTATTGAACTCGAGGTAAGTTTGTGGATGGGGTTCCGATTCAAACAAATTAAATAAACAAAAAATTACTCGCCCACAATCTTTATATGCCCATACTCTTTCTCGTAAACAACTCCCTTTCTTAACAATTCAGCTACTATTTTTCTTGCTGTTGGTTCATCTATATCATATGATTTTGCATCTGATATTACCTGTTCTATTTCGGCAGTATCATGCTTGCGTAAATGATCCTTTATGATATCAAGCATTGTATCAACTTTTTGAAGCTTATCTCTTTCTGATTTTGGTTTTCCTGTTGCAACTACGTCAACATCAAAACTACCAGTAACTTTATCAGTCATGATCTGCATCATAACATAATTGAACAAAGAAGTCGCAATTTCGGCATCTTCCTCATCAACAGTATCATTTAATCTCATTTTAGCATTTGCTTCAGCAAGTCTAACGAGTCCTTCTAAATATCTTGGAGTAATAGCTACCGATCCAGTATCCTTGCCTTTACGTCTCAAATCAACATAAAATTCTTTTATTTTTTGGGCTGCTGCTGTTGTTAGTTTAGGTAATACGTTTCTTCTTGCATAAGCAATATATTTTCTAAGTACGTCCTTTTCAAAAGCATCCGGCTCATCTGCGGCATTTCCCATGTGCGTTGCGAGTATATGTTCTGCTAATTTTGTATCTTTTTCTTCATCAAGCACATCTACAATCGGAAATATAAGGTCAAATCTTGAAAGTAAAGTTGGAGGTACATCAAATTGATCCGATAGGTTTTTGGTCTGGTCGAATCTACCATGCTTTGGATTTGCTGCTGCAAGTATAGACGTTTTAGTTCTGAACTTTGCCACAATTCCTGCCTTTGCGACTGATATCGTGTTATGTAATATTGCACATTCGGAAATGAATGCCTGAGTTGGTTGAATTGTGACATCATATACCCATTTCTGATCAATATTTTCAATTTTGTCTACTTCTTTTACTGCAACAAATCCAACATCACCAGTTGCAAACCTCTCCAAATATGTGAATTCTTTTTCGCGCTTCAACTTTTTATCCATCAAATCTTTGAAGCCTTTTTTATATCTCTCTTCAGACACTAATTTTTTCTCCCAGTAGGTAACCAACGCTCTACTTATGCCTATTACATCTGCCAAATCCTGTTGGGAGAATCCAAGTAGTGTCCTTGCATTGATTGTCTGTTTGTAAGTATAATTGCCTATCTTTGTTTTTTCAATTCCTATTTGTTCTATTTTTTTGCGTATAAATCCACATAATTTTGTGAAATTCTTTCTTGTGAATGCATATCCTATTTTTTGGGAATGCAATTCATATCCAAGACAATTTTCGTGTATCTTGAAAGTTTCGAGCATTTCCAGTAGAGCTACAGAGCAATTAGGAATAACATCAATTGTGTTTCTGTGTACCCCTTCCTTTTTTAGGTATTCAAGAAGGCGTTGTTTTTTCTTTTGAGATAAAAACCCTACATTTACCAAATAATCTTGAAGGTTTTCTCTGCCAGTTATGGTCAATCTGAAAACATTTCCATCAGCAAAAACATGACTTCGTATCCCAAACCTAAGCAAAAGAGTCTGCACCTGTTCTATGAATGTCCTGTTTTCTCCCACCAAACCAACATAATTATGAGTGAATGTTCCGTCCGAATCAAATATTGCTCTAAGCATGATAGAAATTGCTTCTTTTGGAGCTGACATATATTGCGGTGGTATGATCTTTTTATTTCCCTTCAGCATCAAGTTGGGGTCGATATCCTCCATTGCTCTTACTGCTGGCATTGACGTTATTCTCACTGCAGTAACTCCCGTTTCCATTCTGGTTCTGACATCCATATGAGTGCCAAATGTACTTCTTACTGCTTCTTGGTAATCTTCGATCAAATCATTGTCTTTATTATGGAAATTTATTCCATTTTTCATACTTCTATTTAGTTCATAACCGCCGTCTGTTATGTGATATCCGATTAATTTGAATTTTTCTATCTTCTCATTGTCTTGCGATTCAATAATCGGTAGTTTTCGAGGCATTAAGGTATAATCATTTGTTGTGAGTTCAACTGCTGGTTTTGTTTTTACAATCCCATCCTCAACAATCCAGAACGGATGTTCTGGTGTGACTAGTATTTCTCGTCCTGTTTGAAGCACAACCTTTACAAAATAATCTGGTGCTTTATGTTTACTAATCTGGTAAGGAGAAGTACTGTATATTTTCTCAAAATCAGTACTAAGTATTTTTGTGCCAGCTATCCCCTCTCTCAGAATGATGCAATCTTTACCAATTATCAGATGTTTTTCTTGTTTGGCCATCAAATCTTCTACAAATTTGCCTATTTCCATTTCCTTACCATCTGCGAACATCAATTTCGTTCTATAATGATAACTCTGAGTTTCCATTGCTTCGTGTAATGCTGCTCTATCGTCCTCTTCAATTTTATCGAATTCATCTATCTGAGCAGAACCACCACTTGCAAGAACAAGTGCTCCTGCCTTTAGTGTCCAGCCACCTTCACCAAGTTCATCTTTTTCTGCTGAGACAGTAAGACCAGCCCCACTCACACTTTTACCGCTTACATAAATACTCTTTGGTGCTATTTCCGAAACACTTTGCAGGAACCGGCTTTTTGCGATACCAGGATCACCGATTAATAAAATGTGAATATCATCACGTATCGTCATCCCACCTTTCATTGTTTTTCCACGCGTACCGCCAAAAAGTTGCAGAGCAAGTGCTTTTTTGACTTCGGTATGACCATAAATGGATGGAGCGATAGACTTTGCAAGTATCTCATTTATATTCGGATTTTTAGCAAGTTCCTTCAACCTGCGTTCATCTTCTTTTGTTATCTCAATTTCTTCAAAATCCTTTTTCAAACTCTTTGCACTGTTGACTTCAATATATCTGCTATAGATAAGTTCCTGTTTTTGTCTTGTTTTTATTGGTGGTTTTAGTCTAAGTATGCCGATAACATCTATATTATCTCCAGGTGCTATATTATTCACTAAATCGTCTTCAAGAAGCAGTTCTATATGTGCTGCTGGGGCACCACCTCTTATCCGTTCAAGAAGTTCTTGCACTTCTGCTCTTTGAATATCTGTGAATGTGCTTTCATCTTCAATCTGTTGAAGGGCAAATTTCTTACAACTTTCACATCTTTTTGGCGGAACAAAGTTCTTTCCGACAAACAACTTCATTTCAGCATCGCATAAAGTGCATTTGTACATAGCAACTTTCACACGGTGCATTACTTCTGCACGCTTTGTTACTACACATTTAAATGCAACAAGTTCATTTATGTCTTTTGATCCTATTTGTTCTATCCATGCATTTTCTGATGGCATTTCGCTTATTCTTACGTGTGGTGCAAAAGTTGTACCTGCAGAAACAGGTAGATTGAGTTGCTTGATTGCTTCTTCTGCTGCTTCCAAGATAAGGTCTGGTGTTTTGATCAAAACATCTGCCATATCTGGATCAAATTTTTCAAGGTCTGTGTAGTTGATGTAGAGGCTTTTTTTTGTTGGATATACTGCCAGTAAATCATCTATCTGTGATCTATAAATAGTTGTGAAGAATTCGGTGAATACTGCTATTTGCGATGACAGATCTATCTCCATAAAACACCCCTCAGGAATAGTGGAAGTTTATATTGGAGGTTGAATTTATTAAAGGTACGTTCCTGCTGAAAAGTTTATATATCTCCTCAACGTGTGTCATTCATGAAAAAAGTCATTCTTCTCATAATTGATGGTTTAGGGGATTTACCAACACCAAAAACACCTCTGCAAACAGCTAAGATTCCAAATCTTCATCGTCTTGCTAAAAACGGCATAACTGGCATGCTAAGTCCAATCGATCGATTCATTATACCTGGAAGTGATACTGCACATCTTAATATTCTTGGTTATGATCCCACTGTTTTCTATTGCGGACGTGGTCCATTTGAAGCACTTGGACTTGGTATCAAGTTAAAAGAAGGAGACGTTGCATTCAGAGCAAATTTTGGAACTGTGGAAGGTGGAAGAGTTATAGATAGACGTGCAGGTCGTGTTGATAGTGAAACTGCAACGTCACTGGTAAAATATCTACCAACAAAAATAGATGGAATAGAAGTTATCTTCAAAACATCTGTTGAACATCGTGGAGTATTGGTTTTGCGTGGTTCAGGACTAAGTAGTAACGTAAGTGCTACGGATCCACATATTCTTGGTCCAATTGAAGAATGCCAACCAACTGATGAGAGTCCCGAGGCAAAACGAACTGCAGCAATTATTAATAAATTCACAAAAATGTCTATCGCAGCACTGTCATCTGCTCCAGAAAATCAAAACCGTGCAAAAAAAGCAAATGCTATACTACTTCGTGGTGCAGGCCATTACATACCAGCCCCTTCGTTCTATGAACGTTTTAATCTTCTTGGTGCATGTGTTGCAGGAGGGGCACTATATCGAGGAGTAGCCAGTTTCATGGGTATGGATGTTATAATGGTGACAGGAGACACCGGAGATAAAAATACTGATCTGAGGGCAAAAGCAACTGCAACTGCAAAAGCAATTCAGAATTATGACTTTGTATTTATGCATGTAAAAATGTGCGATAGTTTTGGTCATGATGGTGATTTTGAAGGAAAGAAAAAGGCACTTGAAAAAATCGATCAAATCATCCCAATTCTGGAAAAAACTGGTGCATCTATTATTGTTACTGGGGACCATTCAACCCCAGTTAGTCTTAAGGCACATTCTAGTCATGCAGTTCCAATTCTTGTTTATGGTGGAGAACGTTATGATACTATAAGAAAATTCGATGAAATAAGCTGTGCTAGTGGTGGTCTTGGGCAGATAAAAGGCCATGACATGATAAATCTAATACTAAGTATAACTGGCAAAGCGCAAAAATACGGGAGTTAAAAATATAAAACTAGAAACATAAACACGGAACCAAATAACTCTGGGCATTAGAATATTAATTTCTACTCAACCTAACGCCTCTCCAGAGGCTATTTGATTTGTGTTTTGTTGAACTGGACAAATAATTAATTAAAAAATAAAAAAAATTAGTCACTTTCTTGTACATTCCCTGTTAATGTTGCAACTGCCATTCTTTCTGGGGCACCTGAAACATCATCCATTCTTTTGTATTTTATTGCTATTGAACCTTTGAAATTGGAATTTGGTGTCATTATCACGCCAACTCCATTTTCATCAGTGCAACCTGTGCTATTAAATGAATATGCACCGCCAGGGGCAAGAGTTATGGATGGGGTAAGGGCAGTTATCTCTGATTTTTCTACACTTCCAGCTGGTTTAGCACTACAGATCACACCAGTTATGTTTACTGCACTCCCTTGATCATTTGACAGGTAGAACAATGCAGTAACTGTATTGTCAGTTTTATCTGCTACTATGACATGCTGTTTTTGATTACAGCTAAAACCAGGTTGCGTGAATTGACATCCTTCTGGGACTTTAAGTGTAGGTATGACTACCGCAACAAGTATCCCAAGCACGATAAGAATGACAAACAATGCAAGACCATATGTAATTAAGTACTCCATTACTGCTTGACCTTTTCTGTTTCCAAATTTCATATTATACCTCTTTAAGATATTGTAGTAAATATTGATTCTACTGCATTTAAGACTATCAGATATACTAAATAAGATAGCACCAATACGATTGGGAAGTATTTCATTCCTTGATTCTTCGATCCTGTTCTTATTACGCTAACCATGAATGATGAAATCAATGCTGTAACAAATATTGTTGGTATGCTAAACCAGAAAAAATCACTTGAACTTATAACTGTACCTGCAAACTTAACGTTTGTAAATACTGTTAACATCCCACCAGCACTCCCGCCTAATCCACTTGTTCCACTTGCTATTGGCGCAATCTTTTCAAATACTGCAACAAGTTTAGATGCAATTGCAAATAAAAATGGCGTTCCGACTATTGCTGCGAATAAAACAAAAATTTCATAAAGTACTAATGATGCAGCAATTTCTTTTTTCATTATCAGTGTGTTTCTAACGTCTTCGGATGTACGTTCAAGCACATCAGAAAGTTCACCACCTGTTGCAGTTGCCTGCTTGAGCAATAATATGGTCCGTTTGAAAGTTCTCGAATCGAACCTACTTGCAAGTGTATCTAATGTATCCTCCAAACTTACTCCACTAAATGAGCTTTTTATCAAAGCCTTTACTTCTTGAGAAAGAAGTCCAAATTCTGGCTTGGCAGAATACCACATTGCCTGATCGAGTGTCATTCCTGCTTTTATGTTTGATGCAACTAATGTAAGGAAATCTGGAAGAATTGCTTCGAGTTTATTTCTTCTGTCATCTGTTTTCATGAGAAGATAACTTGAAACAAGAGTCATCGTTGCCAAATAAACTATAATAAATGCCGCAATTAATACAAGAACTGGAATTACTGGCATCATAAATGGAGCATACTCTTCAAATGTAGTATTGACAAGTTCATTGGTTGGCTGGTATAATAAAATCAAAAAGGTAAGGAATATTGTTATAACAAATACATTGATACCAATGTACCCAGCAAATGAATCGGAGGGCATATTAACTCCAGCACTGTTGAGTTCCTTCTCAAGGACTTTTATACGTTCCCGGCTGAAGAGCACCCTTCCGGCATTTTCAAACATATTGTCGTTTGTCATTTAGTACACCATTTATATAAGATATTTAGGTCTGGAGCTTTCTACAAATCCAAGGAACAAGAACTGTACAACTGCTATCAATAGGAATACTTCCACCAACAATAAAGATGAAAGGCCCTTCACTCCACCACTTACTGCTGCTAGAATCACAGTGGCTAAAACCACACCGAGTGATGGTACAATTATCCCGAATACCATGTAGAACATCACTATGGGGGTTAGTTTTTGGCTGTACTCTTTTAATGAAATTATCTGTTCTTTTGATATCTGCTCAAGCACACTTTCAAGTGAATTTGCAACGTCAGAACCACTTGAAACCGAATTTGATATCTGCATAAGCATTCTTGTAAAATATTTGGATGGATTATACTGTACCACTTCTCTCATTGCTTGAGTCATTGGAACTCCAAGCACAATTTTATCAACTATCTTTGAGAATTCTTTACTTACTGCACCATATCCAGTTGATGCACCCACTAAAGTATCAAAAAGTGGCATCCCTGATTTCATGGCTATCAGGACGTGTCTGCCTGCAAAAACAATTTCATAATCCATTTCCCGTTGCCTTCTCATTATTGATGCATCGGGGTAAAGAGTATGGTAAAAAAATACAAGCGGTGGCAAAATCACTATTGGTCCAATAATCATGAGAATTGCCATAACTGGTTTGTACTGTAAATCATAAGCAATACTATCAAGCATTACAATATATGCAATGAAAACAAGGCCCATGGAAATTAATATTGTTGATTTTGTTATTTTTTCCATAAATTCTGCAGGGCTATCTGCCATATCTGCCATTTTCAATTTTTTCTTTAAGTCTGGAAATTTGGATGCAAGCATTTCTGATAATCCATTAAACGCACCCTTCTTTTTCTGTTGAATCTTGATCTGGGCCATTTTAGTCCTCCTTTTGACTGAAATACTTTCTAACAACATTATCACTTAAGCCTTTCTCTAAGGCCATAAATTCCTTTGCTTTTAATACTGCCTCGGATTTAGATATTCTTTTATGTTCATATTCTCTATAATACTCTAAATCTTTAGAATGTAAATAATAAAGAAGGGTACCCTCATCTGTTTCGTTTATCTCACTTACTATTTCTTGTGTATGGCTATCCTCATCTTTGTTTTTGTCATCAGGCTTCCTGAAAACTTCAGTTCCCGCGTTGTCTATTAAATTCTCAATTTCCTTTCCTATTATTCCTTTAACTGAAGAGAATTCTTTTTCGTATTCGTTTGCAACATATTCAAGTCTTTCATTAACCTTACTAAGAACTGTTTTTTCATTTGGCTCAAGCGAGTCTCGTATTTTTTCCAGTTCAGATATGTGCTTTTTGGCAGAGAATCCTCTATATTTTTCTATAACTTCAGGTAACTGTTCCGCAAGCGATGTTATCGAGAATACAAATGACTCCAGAATCTTTTTTTTCTCAGTTTGATCATCAACTTTATGTAATTCATCATAGAATTTATTTTTGATTTCTTCTATCTGTTTTTTATAAGAATCAACTATACTATCTTTTGTTTGTGCTATTTCGGATTGTTGAGTTGTTAACATAGTGTCGAACAATCTTGAATATGTAGTATCTTCCTTTTTCTTCCTTGATTTTCCTGTGCTGCTAGTTTGCACATTCACAAGCATGTTCTTTAGTACTGTTATTTGGAGTTTAATCTCTTCACGTTTATTGGTTGTTTTTTCTTTGAATAGTTGTTTTGTCAAATCAAGCATTTTCTTTTTAAGGGTCAATTCATCATTTTTATCTCCAAGAGCACTTCTTATTTGTTCTTCCATGCGTTCATATCTTTCCAATGCAACTTCATTGTGTGGTTCACTTAGTGCTGGAGGTACATTTGCAACAATAATCTTTTTCTCAGTCTGTATTTCCGGTTTTACTTCCGGTACCTCAATTTGTTCTGGTACTTCGATTTTTTCTGGTTCCGGTTTTACTTTCGGTACCTCAATTTGTTCTGGTACTTCGATTTGTTCTGGTTCCGGTTTTACTTCCGGTACCTCAATTTGTTCTGGTACTTCCGGCGTAACGAGTTGTATTTGAGGTGGTTCTTTCTTTTTTATTTCAGTTGCATCACGTAATTCAAATAGTATTTTGTTTTGTTCTGGTTGTGGAGTATCAGATCCTATAAATATCTCTGGTTCAGTTACTACAGGTTCTCTGGCAATTTCCTCTGCTTTTTGCAGAGTTTCTGTTGTCATTTCCTTTATCTTATTTTCGACGTCTGGTGCAATAGTTACATTTTCTGGTGTTGTTTTTCTTTCCACGTCTCCTGTTAAGATGCCCATGGTGGAAGTGCTTATGATCTTTTGGTCCCTTTCATATATATTCAACAAGTCCTGGTATGTATAATCCATATACTCCTTTGGATCAAGTTCAAGTGTGTTTTCGATTTTTACCTCTCCACTATAGGGTGCATACCCAATTGTTTTTCCTTCAAGCCTTCTTGCTTCTTCTATGGCAGCTTCAAATCCTTCAGCCATTGCTTCACATCTTAAAGTCCCAATCTTTTCCTTTCTTAACTGCATTCAATACTTCATCCGTATTGAGATAATAATTCGATACAATGTGACCAACTTGGTCAACCCCATCATATCCTTTTTTTGCCATCCAATCAAGTACTCCCATTTTTTCTTCAACATCTTCTTCGATTTCTTTCTCACCCATTCCTGCATATAGGGATAAGGTGTCTACCAAACTGGACATTTTTTGTACTCCTTTTGTCTTATCACTTTTCACATCCCATCTGAATAATACACTCATACCGCCTTTTTTTGTTATCTCGGCAAATTCCAATACACGTCTTATACCAAATCTTCTATGTCTAAAAGTTACAACTATTCCAGAAAGTGCATCAAGCATTTCTTTTGGTATGTTTATTGGAGGGTTCGTTAATCTGGAAATGGTCTGTTCTGAATTATCTGCGTGTAATGTTGCATAAACACTGTGACCAGTGTGCATAGCTTCAAACATTACCTCTGCTTCTTCCTGTCTTCTAATTTCCCCGACCAATATACGATCTGGTCTTTGACGAAGTGCGTTAACCATTAGGTCAAGCATCTTTACTTCTCCTTTCCCTTCTGGATTCGGTTCACGTACTACCATCGGTACCCAATGTAAGAAAGATGGTAAAGTCAATTCTCGTGTATCTTCTATAGTTACTATACGCTGATTTGCCGGAATAAGTCCTGCCATTGCGTTTAAGAAAGAAGTTTTACCGCTTCCAGTTCCTCCTGCAACTAGTAATGATAATTCATTTTGGATACACAACCAGATGAGGGCTGCAACGTCGCTTGTTACTGTTTTGGATTTTATAAAGCTAGTTATTGTCCATGGGTTTCTTGAGAATTTTCTTATCGTTATTGTATTACCAAAAGACGATATTGGGAATATGGTTGCATTAACTCTGTCCCCTGTTTGGAGATGTGCGTCGAGCATAGGATTAAGTATATTTATTTGCCTCCCAATTTTTCGTGCTATCATTGATGCATAGTCATAGATCGTATCTTCATTTTTTATCCTAAGGTTAGTCTTACACCACCCGTATTTTTTATGATAAACCCAAACAGGATCTCGCGAGTTATTAATTACTACTTCTTCTAGTTGCTCATCAGAAAGCAAAGCTTCTATCTCACCGAGTCCAAGTGTTTTTTGAAGTAGGTAAACAGCTAGTATCTCTGTTTTATCTTCAGAAAGTGATGGAAAATTCCTAGCAAGGATTCTTTTTGCTGCATCCAAAAATTTAACTTTGACTTCATCAAATTTTTTCGGATCAAGAATTTCGCTTATGTCTAATTTAACTTCAGTTACCAGTTCACCTTTGAGCTTTGTTTCAAGTATCAGTTTTGTACCTTCTGCTATGCCTGGAATACTTATTTCGTACCTTGGCACATAATCATTGTGTTTCCTGATTATCTTCACTTCAACTGGTAATTTCTCACTGGTGAAGTTGTATGCCGCAATAATGGCAGATGTTGGCGTTGCAATTTCTTTTTCTCCTTCAATTTCTTCATCTTCATTTATTTTTTTTGTCGTATCTTTAACATTTTCTTTCGGCATACCATCACCACAACAATATATCTATCTCCAATAATCTTTTTATTACTCCCATAATTTCTGAATCAGCTTTTTGAGCTCTTCTCGTTTTTGTTTGAACTCAAGTTCTTCCTCTTCACTAAGCTCGAGCTGCTGACGTACACTCTTTTCTTTTTGCTCTGCTTTTGTACTGCTTTTAGATTCACTAGTTGTAGAAACACTGCTTTCAGATCGTATCTCCAACAATTTAGCCTCTCTTGAAAGCAGGGTAACTCGCTTGTTCAGATTATCTGACATTTCTTCCAGATCAATGAGCGTTTGTTTTATTTCATCAAGCATTTTTTTCTTTTCTTTCACTTCTTGTGCAATTTTTACCATTTCTTGCATTTGACCGTCTTTGAGGGACCCATCTAGTTTTTGTACCTCTGTTTTCACTGCTTTGATTTGTTCATTTGTATCGTCCCTTATTTTTATTATTCTCTGTTCCATCGTTTCTAATTGCGTTTGGTATCCTTCAAGTGACGGAACTATCCTCTCTTTTATTTTTTGGAATGTGAGGTATGTACCCTTTTCTTCATTCAAGGTTGCTTCCATCGAATCCAATTCTTCTTTTGTCTGTTCTATTTTCTCATCAACTTTTTTCATTAGTTCAGTTGCTTGTTTTGTAGTAACTTGTTTTCCACCTGCTATTTCAAGAAGTTTCTCCAAGGATTCATTTTTCTCTGCCAATGCATTTTCATCTGCTCTGAGTTTATCAAGCGTTGTCATAACACTTTCTTGACTCGGAAATCTATTCAAAATCCCCTTTGCCACATCTACTGAGTTCCCTAGTCTCTCCATCAAATCAGCATTCTGTTTCACGTTTGAGGCAATTTTACTTGTTTTTTCAAGAAGCTCATCTATTTCCTGTGAAAGTTGATGTGTCTCCTTTCTCAAATCTGCTATTTTATCTTCCTTTCCCATAATTGACTCTGCGACATTTTTCAAGATCTCAGAACTTTCATGAAGACTTAACATATCCTGTCTTATCTGCGCATTTTTTGCCCTTAAGGCTGCAAATTCTTTTTGCATGCCCTCAAACTTTTTCTTCAAGTCTTTTATTGTTGGCATATGTAATTCTTCTGATTCTTTTGTCGATGTGGATTTTTTGCGAACCTCATCCATGCTCGTTTCTATTTCTTTTATTTCCGCCATACCCTTCTCAATTTTCTCAAGGAGGGTTTGACTTTTTGAACTATCTGCGTGTACTTCAATCGAACTTATTTCTTCTCTTACCTCTCCCAATGCAAATTTAATTTCATTCAGTTTTTTTTCAACTTCACCGAGTTCATTAGTGTACTTTACAAGTGCGTCATCTGATATCGTTTTTGCAGCCGGAACTGGGGATATTTTCTTTTCTAAATCCTCCATTCTACCATACATTTTAGCATAAAACACAGAGAATGATTCTTTCAGATCACCAAGATCTGCAATTTCTTTTTTAACACCAAGACCAAATTTTTTTGCTCGGTTTTCAATGTCGTTTTTTTCTTCATAAAACGATTGTTTCTCGGTTACTATTTCTTCTTCACTTGGTTTTACCCAAACAAGGTATATCTTTGTTAATCTGTATTCAAGACGAAGTATGCTTTCCTCTTCGAGAACTCGTGCCCATTCCTCTAGTGTATTCGAGGGAATATTAAGCGTCGCAGACGCATCTTCTAGTTCGACCCGTTGTTTTTCTTTCACAAGGCGTACTAGTGCATCAACACCAGTGGTTATTAGTAACTCGTCGAACTCCATATGCTAATATAAATGACCTATGTTAATAAACATTTTGATAATTATTTTAATGATTAATGTGGTTCAATGCAAGATAGCCTAGATTACAAAATAAAAAAAACAGAGAAAGGTCCACTCCAACGTTTCAAGAACCAAAATCTACTTATAAAAAAATTCGGCGAAGTTGGCCTTCAAGTCTATAAGGTAATTACGGGTAAGAGAACATCTACCGAATTAAAAAAAGATCTTGGTATTGAAGATTCCCTCTTCGATCAGATTCTTACATTTATGCACGATGCTGGCATGGTTGAACTTGAACCTGTAAATAAAAAAGCATCTGCTGCACTTGATACTAAGGCCATCGACATTCCAGAGCCAGAAGAAGAACCAGAACCAGGACGCAATCTTGAGGATATCCCACCGGAAGAAGAAATTGAACTTGAACCTGATGTTCAACCTCTTGAAGAAGAACCAAAACCAGTGAAAAAGAAAAAAAGTACGCTAAAGGAACCTGAAGAAATCAAAATAGGTGGTATCAGCGAAGAAATTCGTCCAATTACTGAATACGACGAGGAAGAAGCAAAAGAAAAAGAAGCAGAAGAAAAAGAAGCAGAAGAAGAAAGCGAAGAAATACAATTTGGTGAAAAAGAACAAGAAGAATCTAGTTCTTCAGATGATGTATCTATCACTGCATTTGAAGAGAATGAGGAAGCTCCAAGCAGTGAAAACGAATTAAGTCCTGTTGAGAAAATAATTTCAGATAAATATGGGGATGTTGGTTTACGCGTTTACACCCTCATCGATGGTCAACGAACTGCAGAGGAGATAATGCGCGAGACTGGTCTCACAGAGCCTAAATTAGTTGAAATACTTGACTTTATGGATGAGCAAGGTATAATCAAACTTGACTACCCAAAAAACAAAAATTCACAATCTAAATCTGGATTTGGTGGTTCAACAACCAAACAGACAAAAGAACCACCTACTCAAACACAATCTGAGGGTGGAGGTTTCAAGCCAATTTTTGATACAAATCCCGATGAGGCACAATCAATTATTTCCCCAATTGAAATTCCAATAAAAGCTCCACTCGACATTATAAAATCAGTACAGACAAAGGCAAAAATTCTTTTGAAATATGGTGAAAAAGGAAGTAAGATCCTAGAAAATATTGACGGTAAGAATGATATTCTTGATATTACACTCAAAATAGAAACTCCTCTTTATGAAGTTTCAGATATACTTCATTTTATGCTTGAAAATGGTATGTTAATTGTTAAACCCGTTTCAAGAGCAGATGTGCGTAAGAAATATGGTGATGATGGTTATGCAGTCTATAAAATTTATGGTAAAGAGGGCCTTATGCTTTACGAATTAATTGGTAAAGAACTTACAATAAAGCAGATGGCAGACAAAATAACAAAAGACAAAATAAAAATAATCGATATGTTCATTTTCATTCATAAAGTTCTTGGTATTGAACTTCCAATTGATCGTGATGTACTTTCAAAGCAACTTGGTATTTAGATTTTTTCTAATTGTTATTTTTATATTATATAATTCAAAACAAGGAAACTAAATCCACCAACAACAGCACTAAACGGAATGGTAATTATCCATGCAATTATAATATTCTTACTTACTCCCCAACGAACGCTTTTTGGATTTTTAGTTGAACCAACACCCATTATTGATCCTGCTATTGCGTGAGTAGTGCTTACTGGTATCC
This sequence comes from Microcaldota archaeon, assembly GCA_043816005.1. GTDB lineage: Archaea > Micrarchaeota > Micrarchaeia > Anstonellales > Bilamarchaeaceae > Bilamarchaeum. Next base: position 17,081 of record JBDRIM010000060.1, on the reverse strand, counting down.
CGAAATGAGCCATAACTACCAAAACAACACCACCTGCGGTTTCAGCACAAAACCCCTGATATGGTCTCAATTGCGTTATTTTATGTGCCATAGTTTTGACTATTCTCCATCCACCTAAAAAGGTTCCAAGGGAAATTGAAATGTGGCATGCAAAGATAACCCAAAGTGGAACATCGAACTCAGTAAGAAATCCACCAACAACAAGCAAAATCGTTATTATCCCCATTGTTTTTTGTGCGTCGTTAGTACCATGAGTTATAGAATAAAACAATGCAGATACTATCTGGAGTTTTCTAAACCATTTATTTATTTTTTCTGTTGCAGTTTTTCTAAAAGAACGCATTACTACTAATGCAAGCAAAAATGCCGCTACAAAACCTATCAATGGAGATATGACTATGAAAGCCACGACCTTTGCAATTCCTTCACCTAATAATACTCCTGGTCCAACTGCAACTGTTGCTGCTCCTACCAATCCTCCAACAAGTGCATGGCTGCTCGAAACTGGTATTCCGAAATACCATGTAATCAGGTCCCATACTATAGCTCCTACAAGAGCAGCCAAAATCATCACAACAAATGTTTCCTGAGGCAAAATATTTCGGATTACTTCTGTATCTATAATCCCCTTACCTATGGTAGCTGCAATTGCAGTAGTGAAAAACAAAGGACCAATAAGATTTCCAATTGCTGCCATTGAAACAGCTTGTATTGGTGTGAGAACACGAGTTGCAACAATTGTGGATATTGCATTTGCACTATCATGAAATCCATTAATGAAGTCAAAGACAAGTGCCATTATAATAGTTAAAATAAATAGTTCAATCATTTGCCAGACCCTAAGAATGTTTCATAACAATATCAGACATGTACTGGGCAGCTTTATCTATCTTATCTGTTGCTGATTCTAAACAATCTAAAATCTCTTTTTGCTTTAATGCTTCCATTGCATCATTTTTCTTAAATAATGCACCAATTGCTTGTCTGTATAATTCGTCAGCTTTATTCTCTAATTGTTTAATCTTTGTACAGTGTATTATAACCTTTCCATATGTTTTTGGACTATCTATTAATGCAACTGCTTTTGTAAGTTCATCTGCTTGTTCAACTAATACATCCACCAATTCTTTCATATCATTAGAAGGAGCTTTAATTTCGTAAATAACCATAAATGCTGCAACATGATCTATCAAATCAAGAACATCGTCAAGAGCACTTGCAAGAGTTGATATGTCGCTGTGATCTATGGGAACAATAAATGTTTTGTTTAACGCCATATAAATATCTCGCATCAATTGATCTCCCTGATGCTCAAGATCCTTTATTTTCTTTGATTTTTCTCCCACATCCCTGTAATTCTTAAAAAGGTCGTGGAGGGCATGTGATGCTTCATCTGCAGTGTCTGCCTGTTTCTGCATTAATTTGAAGAAAATATCATCTTGAGGTACCAACATGCGTTTTAATTTATTTAATGGCATTTCAATTACACCTCTTCAAATTCCTATGAATGTTAAGATTGTTAAACCATCACTTTAACCTAGAAAGTGCTATTTTTTCTATGCTACTTGGTTCTGCATCCTTTTTTATTTTTAGTTCAAGTTTTTTGGCATCTATTACTTCAAGAATATGGTCAGCATCTCCTGAAAATACAATTACTATGAAAGTGTTTTCATTTGGGTTGGTTTCTTCGATTGCGCTTTTGATATCACGCTTTCCGGCTAACCAAAGAAGAAATTCATATTTGAATTTATTTGCAATATTTTTTTTGTTTGTAAATGCCTGTTTTGCAAGATAGTCAGCCAATCGTAATTCTTCTATTGACATAATCACTCCTGTTCGAACAGCTACTGCATCGAATTTCTCAAGTTTCTTCGGTATTACTATTGGATCAAGTTTACTTGTAATAAGCAGAATTTGCATAAAATGACATTATCATAATGTTTTAAAATCCGTATCGTCTTAATAAGTCCTACTTATATTCTCAATTTTATATTGTATTATAAATTTGATAATTTATGATGTCAAGAACGATAATTCGTTCTTGATCATGATCGTGAACGTTGCGACGTTCGCGACATGCACACAAAATCTATGAAATTTTGTGTTTGAATAGCGTGAGGTAATATAATGGAACAATATCACAAACCACATAATAAAAAAGTTGGCGCAGGTACTGGCGGCAGAAGAAGAAAGTCCAGGGATAAAAAATTATCCCATTCTGGCGGAGTGTTTGCATCAACCAAAATTGCTGAAAAAGAAGTAAAGGTGAAAACACGCGGACGTGGCGGAAACCATGGTATAAAAATGAAAAAAGCCGTTTTCATCAACGTCGTAAATAAAGACAAGATGAAGAAAGTCAAGATCATACGTGTTTTATCCAGTCACAATCCGGAATTTGTTCGTATGAACATTATGACCCGCGGTGCAGTAGTTGAAACAGAACTAGGTAAAGTGAAAATCACAAATAGGATCGGTCAGGACGGTGTGGTAAACGGCGTTTTAGTCTAATTCAAAGATGGAGAGAAAACCGTAGTTTTCTCTACTGTCTTGAACGCTTTTACGTTCAAGGACAACCTACAGTTCTTTGTAATCTCCCTTTTTAATCGGGGTATTTATCTATTGATGCTTATGCAAACAAAGTATGATGTCGTTATTGTAGGCGGTGGACCAGGCGGTCTTTCTTGCGCACGACATCTTTCTGGATCTGGATTAAAAGTTCTAGTATTGGAAAAAAACGATCGACTAGGCAAAAAAATTTGCTCCGGTGAAGTTTCTTCCAAAACGTTTCCTGATACTAAATTTAAGGGAGCACAGGAGTGGAAAACAGTATTTGTAGGAACTTACAAAGGTGTTGTTCCAGTTACTTATGGTAAACCTTTTTTATGGACAGTTGGCAGATCTGAACTTGAAACTTTTTTAAAAAATAGTTCTGATGCCGACGTGCATTTTTCTGAGCTAGTTATAGAAATAACAAAAACACACGTTATTACTGAGAAAAATAAATACGAATACAAATATCTTGTTGGTGCAGATGGTTCATTTTCCAAAGTTCGTGAGTTTTTAAAATTACCAATGAAACATATTGTAGGTTGGGCATTTCATTTTATTGTTGACAAACCGTCTGATCGTTTTGCTGTTTATTGGCTCCCTAAGATATTCCCTCATGGATATGGTTATGTAATGTCCAAGAATTTAGGTCAGACCATGTTTGGTGGTGCAATTGGAGAACCAGATTCAATCCAGAAAAAACTTGCACCAAGAGTAAAAGAATGGGTAACAAAAGAATTCTCTCTTGATACAAAGAAACTGAAATCCGAAGGTATGAAAGGAAATGCGGATTATCGAGGGTGGAAGTTTGGTAATGTTTTTTTAGTTGGAGATGCTGCAGGTTTTCTGAACCCGGTAACAACTGAAGGGATATATTACGCAGTAAAAAGTGGAGAAGGAGTTGCAAAATCCATTCGCGGTGATAGGTGCGGTGAGAGGATAATGGGGGAAATGGTTTCAGCCCATCGGTGGCAAACACTTATCTTTAATATTGCACATACATGGCCATTTTACTGGTTTGTTCAATGGCTTTTGGAAAATCCAAAGGGCAAAATACAAAAGAAAATTTTTGACTATATTTTTTGGAAATTTATGGACGGTTAATCCTCTTCAGCAAATTTTTTTATCGCTTCAAAATTTTCCACAATAAGTTTTGCTTTCGTCTTTCCAAAACTAAATGGATATTTATCCTCTTCATTTCTCTTCAAAACTATAAGTTTATTTCCTTTATACTCGCTGTATTCTATCATATTCTCATCTCCTTAATAGAATATATAATTGCCACAGGTTTAAATCTCTTTTGAAACATAAAGTACAACATGGTAGGACAAGGTATGAAACCACCACGTTCAGGTGATACTATAGATCCACGTGCAGGTGAAATTAGAAAAGGATCTATTCTCTCACCGGATCGAATTCGTCAGGCTCCTGTTTCTCAGATCAATGATCCATTAATTGGTACTCACATTCTGCAATATAAAATTGTCAAGCGCCTTGGTGGCGGTGGTATGGGAACTGTTTATTTGGCAGAAGATACATCTTCAAAGAAAGAAGTTGCAATTAAGCTAATGCACTCTCAATTAATTATTGATACTGAAGCCAGAACCAGATTCTTCAGAGAAGCAAATATTGTATCAAAATTTCGTCATCCAAATATTGTAGACATGCTGGAAGTGGGCGAATTTCAAGGAAAACCATTTTTTGCTATGGAATATTTACGGGGTATCGACTTATCCCAGCATCTCTTTAATGTTGGTGCATTACCATTTGACCAACAATTATCTATTCTAGTTCAATTGTGTGATGGTCTATCGGCCATACATGCTAAAGGTTTTATACACAGAGATATAAAACTTGAAAATATCATTCTTCTTGAAATGCCAGATGGATCATTAAGGTTAAAATTAATTGATTTTGGTCTTGCTAAAATGTTCGATCTTCAAATTCCACCCGAAGGTCATCTTACTCGTCCTGGGGTGTGCATGGGAACTCCAGAGTACATGGCACCTGAAGTAACAACTGGTGGTAAGTTCGATCATCGTATTGATGTCTATTCTGTTGGTGTTGTAATGTATTTTTTATTTTGCAATCAATTTCCTTTTACTTCAAACAGTTCTGGTGAACAGCCTCTCTCCATACGTATTGCTATGAAACATATTTCTGACGATTTAATACCTCCATCAGAGGTAAATTTACACATTCCAAAAGAACTTAGTGATCTTGTTGTCCGTGCAATGGAAAAAAATCCAAAAGATCGGTTGGATTCTGTTGCTGAAATTAGAGAAAATATTTTTGCGTATGCTGTTAGTGTTGGTCTGAGATTGGATTATGTTCAGGAAGAGGGGGTCCACGATACTCTTCAAGCACCAGTAGTAATAGTAAAAAACAGAATTCCAAGATATGTTTGGTGGGCTGCTACTGGTGCGGCTGTATTAATAGCTGCAGCATCAAGACTTGTCCCATCTGTTCATGAAAAACCAGAAGCTCCATCAATTATTACTCCGGCTCCAGTTGAATTAATTCCATTAGTTGATCTAAAACAATATTCGGTTAAAATTCAAACCAAACCAGGTGGTGCTTCAGTTCATATGATAGAAACAGCAAACGATGGAACACGATGGCAAAGAGCTCTTGGCGAAACACCGTTTGTAAACAAACTCACTGGAAAACACACTATTGTTCTTTCATTGTCAGGTCATTTACCTATTTATATCGAGGTTGATGCTAACAATAGCGTTTTTACAGATCTAAGTTTTCAGAGAGTTGTTCCATCTAACCAATAACAAAAGGTTTATTTTTCTAATTGTTGAATAGCTATTGGGATCCCTATGCCAGTAGAAAAAGAAGTTATAAAACCGGATGCGTTTAGCCAAATTATGAAACCAGACACTCTTCTCCCAAGACAGGAAGTAAAACCTCCAGTAAGTTCTTATCGAGTTTCTGCTCCAAGCAAACAAGATGGTCATGAAGTAACCTTTATAGTCAAAGGCCCAATAACTCGTGCAGATCTTACAAAATTCTTAGAAAGTGGTCAATTTCCAAAATCAGAAGAAGAATTCAAATGCCAAGTAATAGATGCAAAGAAAGGCAAAACTTATGATGTTAATATGGCAACTGTAATTGCATTTGTCGATGGGAGAACAGCAAAAGTAGAAGATGCACCTACTCCAAAACCAAGGATAACCGAAGAGCAAAGATTTGCTGATGCTAAAAGATGGACTAGAGACAAAAAAGTTGATGTTGTTGCTTTACAACAAACCCTTGTTGATCTTGGTCATCTTAAATCTGGTTACAAACCAGGCGAATTTGATCGTGCTACCTATGCTGCAGTTATCTCTCTTCAAACTAAAACCAATAACGAAATGAACGGCAGTCTTGTTCTCGATGGAAAATATGGACAAAAAACAGTTGCAGCAGCTCAAACATTCCAATCAAATATTTCTGTTGCTACAATTAATGCAGAAGAAAATCTTGTATGCGATGCAAGTGTTCCTGATTTTTCAGCTCCAACTACTGAAGCACAAAAACCAATTGCACAAGCTGGCCGTAAAGTTGATTCATCTACTTTTCTGGCACAGGTAGGTACTCACGAATCTGCTAAGCGTACAACTCATGTTGGTGATGAAACTGTTGTTGGTAAACGTGCTCCAACATATATTTCGCAACCAGCTCACCATGTAACTGGCGAAACAACTGTTCGTGGAGATATTTCTAATCCAGGAAAACAAGTTGATATGAAAGTTGCTGATGTCGGACATCGTGTTAAGGATGGACAAACATCATATGGTGATCAATCTGACTTGGGTATCCAATTAGATCCAGACAAGAAAAAACCAAAATCACCACCTGGTTAGTATTTACAAACAAATACGTACCTTACCACATTCTTATTTATTCTTTTTGGTACTAATTTTTTCTGTGTCTAAGATATCCACATCGAGGAAAATTCTTTATGCAAGTGCTGGTCTAACAGCTGGTGCTTTAGTAGCTGCATTGGTTATCAAACCACCTGCATTTTTACGATTTTCTTCGCCAGTAGAATTAGGAGAAACAAACAAACCAGGAAGATTTTGGTGCAGTAAAGATCCATTGTTAGGTGACGGAACTGTAGTTGCGTATGTTGAAAAAACCATGAGAACAAAAGGTTCTGAACTTGGTGTTGCAGGTGTGGTTGATGCATCTCGTGTTTTTGATGGTAGCAAGCAATTAGCATTTACTTGTGCGGAAGATGGCACTGTCTGGTGGGTAACTGAGAAATTTGTCTATGTTGGTAGATTAGCTAGTTCTGATGAGTGCTGTACACTTAATATTGAACAAAAAATTCCACATGCCCAAGTTCCAGAATATCACATGCCTGGAGTATCTGTTCTTGCTGCAAGCATATGGTTGCCAGTTGGCGAATCAACACCAGTAGTAGCAACAATTACGAATACTGGGTGGTTCCAGGCATTCAAATTACCAAAAGGAAATTTATCAATAGATGAAAAATTTATCTACCGCCTTTGGGGAAGTCCAAGTCTAAGTGAACAAGAGCTACGGCCGCAAAACGTTACTGGTGCTTCAATCGGAGTTCTAAATACAAGGGAATTTTCAGTAGTTCCATTTGGTGATTCACACACTTATTTTTATTTTAGATGGCCAGGAGGACAATACCGAGAACTTGTCCAACCTGATGTCTGGATTATGGATATTCGGGATGTTGAGAGAGATTTTAATCACATAACTGGAGCATCACCAATAGGATATGATGAAGAAAGAGATCGTACTGGATGGACTGTGACTATCTCTGGTGTTAACAATGTCGGATCACAGGTAATATTGCCTCGTGTAGTCAAACCTCAACAGCTTCTACAGCAAAATGATTCCGAATAATTGTCTATTTACTCAGCTTTTAGTTATTTTTTATGTATAATAATGGTTTATAAATACTTCAGCTTAATAATAGAGGATAAGGTTAGCATATGTCATCGCCAAGATTTCAAAAAACATTGGGTCTTAAACTTGCAGATAACGTTAGACCAGACCCTGCATTACATGCAAAAAGAATGACTATGGCAATTGGATCTCCACCAGGCGCGGCTCAACCAGCACAGGCATTTATGGAAAGAAGGCCATTGGTTGATTATACAGGTAACATATTTTCTGATCGTGGCAGCACATATCTAGTTGGAAGGTTACTTGGTGAAGGGGCGTCTGGGCGGGTATATCAAGTTGATGATTACACTAGTGATGTTTTACCAGCAGAGAAAAATCTTGCACTTAAAGTTCTTACTCCTGGTGTTCATAGAACTGTTAAAGAAAGATCAATAAGAGAAGCAAGAATTTTAGCTGAGTTTGATCATCCGGCTATTTTACAATGTCGTGGTTTTTTTGAACATGATGACATTACATTTTTAGTTTTGGATCATCTTCTTGGTTATCCATTATCTGCAATTCTTGATGGTACTGTGCCACTTTCCACAAAATTAGAGCTGATGGATAAAATAGTTATTGCAATGGTGGTTGCCGAAGCACTTGCAGAAGTTCACAAAAAAGCCATTCACAGAGATTTAAAACCAGAAAATATTTTCCTTTGTTCTGAAGATCACAAAGATCCAAGAATCCTTGATGCTGTCAAACTAATTGATTTTGGCATTGCAAAGAGATTGCATGGTTCTGAAGTCGACATTGTTCTAACTGCAATGGGCGAAACATTTGGTACGCCAGAATATATGTCACCTGAACAACTTTCAGCACCTCAGAATGTTGATCACAGGTCTGATCTTTATTCATTTGGTGTTGTTCTTTATGAAATGCTTGCAAACAGATTACCATTTATTGGTAAACGAACAGATGTTATGCGTGGTCATCTAACTGAGACTCCAAAACCAATCAGAGAGTTTAATCCTGAAGTTTCAGAAAAACTAGACAGTTTGGTTCTTAGATTGCTTGCGAAATCAAAAAATGAAAGGCCAAATGATGCGGAAACAGTTGCAAATGAATTACGTTCATTATTTTTAGACGGTGAATTATCAACAGCAACAACACTCAGAACTCAGTTGTCATCTTTGTTTATGAGGTGGATGAAATGACTGGAAAACCCATAACAGGTGATATAGGAACTGCAAAAACAGTACATGCTCCTGTCAATGTACTTGCAGGAACAGTACCTGATGGCAGGCGTGCGGGAGTTAGTTCAACTCCACTTATTGATAGTCCAGGTATCTTAACTGGAAAACAAGTTGGTGAATATACTATTGGTTCGAAAATCTGCTGCAATGTTTTCACTGCAACCAATCCAAGAGGTAAAGAAATACTAGTTAAACTTCTCGATGCAACAGAAAATTCATTGAAACCAGATAGTGGAGAAGGAGATAGATTTACTGATCAAGCAAAAATAATTGCAGAAAATATATTACCTGTCCAATTAATAGGTGTTCAACATCTGTCTGATGGCGAAGCAGTAATTTTAATGGATATTACAAGAGGAAAAAGTCTTGGTGAAGCCGCAAGTTCTTGGGGGGTAAGCAGATCTGAAATTGCAGAGTGTGCTTCACAGGCTGCAAGACTTTTTGTTGATACAGAAAAAGCAATAGGAACAAATATTGCTGGTTTCACAGTCACTCGCTTAGTTGGAATGGGCGGAATGGGGAGTGTGTTCCTTGCAGAAAATAAAGATATGGGCGGAACAATCGCAGCAGTGAAAATAATCCAACCATCTACAGGACATCCTATTGATCATCTTGAAGCAAGATTCAAAAGAGAAGCAACTGCTCTTGCACAATTGCGTGACAATCAAAATGTCGTAAGCATAATTACAATGGCACGTGTTGAAGATACTCTGTATCTAGTCATGGACTATGCAAGAGGCAAAGGTCTTGATTATGTAATTTCGAAAAGCGATGAAGGGATTAGGCTAACTATGGCTGAAGTACGCAATATTTCTTCTCAATTATGCAGTGCACTTATGGATGCCCATCAAAAAGGCATTGCACATAGAGATATCAAACCAGAAAATATCAAAGTCGATGCTTACGGAAGAATAAAAATCCTTGATTTTGGTCTTGCCAAGGTAAGTTCGGCAAACCTACCGGCAAAATTAACAAGATCAACAGCATTTATGGGAACTCCGGATTATATGCCACCTGACCATATGATGATTACTGATCCTAAAGCAGCAGATGTTTATGCGGCCGGAGTGACAGTGTTCATGATGCTTGCAGGAAAAAAAGTTTATACAGGCCATGAAGAAGGTAGAGAAGATTTGAGAAAATTACCACCAAGTTTACGTGATCATGGAGTTACCTGTGGAGATCGTTTGAATGAAGTAATGCAAAAAGCAGTTTCAAAACAACTGATCCACAGATACCAGTCAATTGCAGAATTCTGGAGAGATTTAGATTCAGCTCTTCGTCTAGAAATTTCAAATGAAGCAGTAACTGTTGCAAAAACTGAAAGACCATCAAATATCGGCCTTGTAATAAACACAACCAAAAAATTACTTGTTTCGGCCGCAGTTGCAGGTTTAGTTAGTGTTACTGGAGCATTTCTCTTAAGTGCACCACTTCTCTCAGGTGTAGCAATTGGAGCAACTGTTGGTTTGGGGTTAGCAGCATTCCATTCACTTATACAATGGCAGCCAGAAAATTTAGTTTTTAGATTGATTAAATCAACAACACTTTCTACAATGGCATTTTCTACTGTTGGTGCTGCTGCAGTTGCTGCTTTAGGTGGATTTACACTTCCAGCAGCTATTCTAGGAGCTCAGTACGGTTTAATTCTTGGTGCTGGTGTTGGTATAACATGGCCAATTATCTCATGGCCTTTCAAATCAGCTACTAATTTCCTTATCACATCTGCAGCAGGAGCTGCAGTTTTAACTGGTTTCCTTCTTTTCGGTCCGAAACTTCCTTCAGTAAGGGAGATTAGGCGTAATATTGTTGAAGTTGCTGTTGGTGCCAGAGCAAGTGGAAATGAAATTATGGGAAAATTAGATGCAGATATTTCTGGTGCTGAGGTTGATGTACATCAATTTGGTGATCTTCGTGTGAAGTCCACTAAAGGGATTAATCATATTTCCGTACAAAAAAGATTCAAAGATGCACAAGATGCATTTACAAATTTTGCACGTAGCAGATTACCTGGAGTTTCTTCAATAAACGGAGAACTAGTCGTTGTTGTAGCACATCCAGATAATCTATCTAATCCTGAAATTCAATCGATTGTTGCTCAAAAAGGTTGGGCATATATACCACCAAAAACATTTGGAAATGCAGAACTATCCTCGGGTGTTGTTTATCTAGCAGAAGGAAGTAGAAAAGCAGTATATACTGCAGTTGCAGGTGCATCAATGCAAGCAGCTGGTGTTTCTGAAGATATTTCTGCTAAGAACATGGCGAAATTTTTAAAATCACTCTGATACTTTTATCATTAATCTCAAAATCAACCATGCTAGCTAAACCCAAAAGTTATATAACTAACCATTGAAATAAAAACAAGTGATTCCAATGAAAGTAAATAATTTGGTTTTGATCTTCCTGTTAGTTTTAGTTTCCTTCTCGTTTGCAAATTCGCCTCCACCACCACCCTCGCAAGTAACTGTTTATCTCGTAAATAATGGGGTTAATGAAACCAGCATTAATCAAATTATTTATCATTGTACGTTAAATGTTCCAGAAGAAATAAATGTTTCTTTAGAATGCAATGCAGGTGTTTGCATAAACGATCCCTATTATATGGATTCAAGTTGTTCCGATTTTCCAGAAGGTTATTTTACCTATGATTATCAAGGTCAAAACAAATCAAGTGAAAATTTTAATGCAACGGAATTTTATCAGACATCTTATAATTATCAATTAGATGTGCAATCTGGTAGTGTAACTTCAATTAGTTCATCAGATGGAGATGAACCAGTTAGTCCTTTTTGTGGTTCTGCATTTTTCATGTTTGCTGTACTTATGGGGTTTGTTGTTAGTATAAAATTTTACTAAGTACATAGCAAAGTAAGATCACATTTAGACAATTTTCACAATGCACAATTCCAGTTTAATTTTTATTTAAATTACATAAATTACCTTAAATATTTTGTCATCGGATATCCATTGTGAAATTATTCTATCTAGGGATTTTTGCAATTATTCTAACAGGTTGTTGCGGATTTGTACCTGATCCAGATGTTCCATATGACCCAATCCTAACCTGTAGCGATGGAACAAAATACGGTTATTGTTCCTATACCAAACCTCTTTTTTGTAGTGATGGTGTTCTTGTGAATAATACTGCCGGCTGTGGTTGTCCACAAGGCCAAGTAGTTCATGGTACTGTCTGCGGTTATCCAAGGCCAATTAAACCAAGACAAAATTATACTTTCAGCACATATGAAAACACAGAACCTTACCTAAGTACATATTGCGATAAGATCGATCCATATGATTTAAGTGTTCGCGAAGCTGCTGCAGACGCCATTAGAAATCATCCTGGTTCATATAGTTACACACAACTTTTTGATATCTATGATTGGGTAAAACAAAATATAATCTATCAAAATGTTCCATTAGCAGGAATTCCCTATCCATCATACGAAACGTTGTTAACCCGTTCTGGTGATTGTAAAAATCAAGCGGTTCTCATTGCATCAATGGTAGGGGCAATAGGCGGAACTGCTAAAACAGTAGCTGATCCTGATTGCGTTCATGCATATACTATAGTTTATTTCGGTTCAGTTGACAAATTGGATTCATTTATTCAAGCAGTTAGTAATCATTATGGTTCTGATGTTTTTGTAAACTATTTCATACTTGATGACGGCATATGGGTAATTTTTGATCCTGCTGGTGGTGAATATCCTGGTGATACATTACCCGAATGTACTGGGGATAGGACAGTTTATCTTGTCACAACATGTCTCGAATGTTCAAATATTTACAATGATAAACCGTATTCCTATGATGATATGTGCTATTCTAAATGTCCATCAGGAACAGTCTCATCTAGCCCTTATTCGTGCACACCATGCCCAAGCGGTTACTACAGTTGTAATGATAAGTGTTTAACTTGCCAACTTGGATATTACATGGCCAATAATTGCATGTGTTATAAAAATTAAAAAGTGCTCAACAATAATTTTCTGGTTGATAGAAAATATTACTAATTTTTTCTCATTCTATAAAATTCATATCCAAGAACCTTGAAGCTGTGAGATTATTTTTTTCTGGCTATTAACTTAAAACAGTTAGTGCCGTCACGACACAAAGGAGCTAATATTTCAAAGAAAGCGAATGGTGGAATAGTAATTTCCTCATAACAAATCACATCAAAACCATCTGCTTCTAAAAGTTTGATGATTTGCGCATCATCCAGACCATTTCCAGCATGATATTCGGCCAAAGCAACATTTATTTTCGAATTTTTATCTGGGTTTAAAATAATCTTTTTGATGAACCTGATTGAACTCTTCGGATTCTTCAGAAACTTATAACCTATGATTGATTTATCAGAAATAAAATCAATAAACTTGTGCACTGCGGTTTTGTTCTTTTGTAACTGTGGTTCTCCTCCGATATATATAAACCCCCCCCGACTTACACGTTTACATGCAGTTTTCAAAGTTTTAAGATAATCACCGATGTGATGTAATACTGCAGAAAAGCAGATAAGGTCATAATGATATTTAGATTCAATTAAAAATTCATCAACATCTGAAACGTGAAATTTAATTGAAGTTTTTTGAAAATTTAATCTGTTGAGTTTTTCTTTAGTTTGTTCAATCATTTTATGAGAGATATCAATTGCGTGAATATTAAAGCCATTTTTCAAGATATTACTTGTGAGCTTACCCGTTCCACAACCACATTCCAAAGCGATTGGAAGTTTTTTGTTCAACAGGCCTCGTATCCTTTTAATATCATTAAAAAACATAAGATCATTTTTCTTTGTGCAATAAGGGGGCCAATTATCATAACTATCACCACTGAAATTGTGCAATTTACGGTTTTCATCTTTGATTTTTCTCTCTAATTGCTCATCCATTTAGAACACCCTTTATTTGTAAGTCATGAGGATTTTTAAACATATTATCTTATCTCCATTTAGAAAATTAATCTGTCAAAAACATCAGAACAAAAGAAACCAAGTATTGTTATTTGTGCTGTTATCCTATTCTTAGAATATCTAATGCCCAAGTACATATGAGAAAAATAATGGCATTACTATCGTAGCATCAGATTCTATCATGAATTTCGGTGTGTCTGGCATAAGTTTACCCCATGTAATTTTTTCATTTGGAACAGCCCCAGAATAAGATCCATAACTAGTTGTAGAATCGCTAATTTGAGCGAAATAAGCCCATGATGGAACATCAGTCATATGCATATCCTGATTTATCAATGGCACTACGCAAATTGGAAAATCTCCAGCTATTCCACCGCCGATCTGCAAGAAACCAAGTTTATGTGATTTTGATTCCTTTTGATACCAGCTTACGAGCTCTTTCATATACTCAAGTCCCTCCTTAATCGTCTTCATATTACTTATATTCCCCTTTATATGTTCTGCAACAAAAACATTTCCTAAGGTGGAATCTGCCCATCCTGGTACAAATATTGGTATGTTCATTTCACATGCTGCTAGCATCCAACTGTCTTTAGGATCTATGCTGTGGTGTGGAGTTAGTTGACCTGAGCGTATAAGTTCGTAAATAGTTTCGTGTGGAAATATGCTGTTCCCTGCTTTATCGTGTTTTTGCCATATTGGAAGAATGAGGTTTTCGATTTTTCTCATTGCCTCTTTTTCTGGTATGCATGTATCAGTAACCCTGTTCAGTCCCTTCTTGAGCAAATCCAATTCCTGTTCTGGTGCGAGGTCTCTATATTCTCTTACCATTACATATTTATCGTGTGCGACAAGGTTGAAAATATCTTCTTCAAGATTAGCCCCCGTAGTGGAGATGGCATGTATCTTCCTTTGACGTATCATTTCTGCAAGGCTTATTCCTAATTCTGCAGTAGACATTGCTCCAGCCATCGCTAGAAGTACCTTGCCACCATTATCAATATGTACTCGGTAAGCTTTAGCTGCATCAACGACTTCTCTAGCATTGAAATGCCTATAATTTTTTTCCATAAATTTAGATATTTCCTCGTTCACTACACAACCCCTCGTTTTGTTTGAATCATATATACTATTTTAGTGAATAATTAAATATTTTTACGAACGCGCGCGTTCTGAATTCAAAACAAAAACTAACCAATAAAAAGCAAAAACACACTAACTGCTATTTCTTTCGCACCATACAAAGGTATCTTCACACTTCAAAAGATCTCTTTGATATCCATCAGGACAACCTGTTGCAGGTTCTAGCATGTAATTATTATCTGCCATATCATTTACTGATGCCATGCAACAACTATAACTTCCTTTTGATTCACATTGTTCTGCAAGTTTTTGGTAATATTCTAAAAGTTCTGGTTCATCGTTTTGTTTATTTGATGATAATACCAACACTAATACAACTACTAAAATTACAAGTCCAGAAATCAATACAACAGTTCGTTTCATTTTATCCCTCTAAGTTGATATTATACCAAGTCGTGCTACAAAAGACATAACATCATACTTGATCTTATTAACCAATCCAACTCCCTCATAATCTGCTGTACCATGATCAACAGCGTCAAAAAAAATGTCTATACCTTTCCCTGCTTTCATTTGTTGTAATACTGTTTGTGAGGTTGAAATCTTAAGTGTCGGAGTAAAATCAGGATCATTTTTTTTACACTCTTCAAATGAAGTTATTGTTCCATCTGAGATAACTGTACAAAAGTAAAATGCTCTTCCATCATTTGCCCGCACCTCAAACGCAATATTTTCATTTCCAAATAACATCATTAGTGAATTTGGTATTTTTTGTCCCTTTATTTTTGATTTAATATCTTCTAAGGTTGGTATCATATCTGTTTGTTTAGAAGATTTTGCAGCCTTTTGTTTTTGTTTGTAAACAGATGGTGTAATGTCTAGTGCATTATACTTGCCATACACTATATTTGTCTGAGTCGGAATAACATAGCTTGGTAAGTCTCCAAGTCTGCTTATAGGAAATCTTCTCGTACCAGTCATATCCAATCCTTCTATTGGTGGGGGTGGGGTTCCCTCTGTTGTAGTTGGTACTATTGGCTCCTGTATAATTGGTTCGGCTACTATTTCTGGTTTTGCAGTTAAAAGTTCATCTACCTCTCGTTCTCCAACATATACTATTTCGCAAGATTTTCTTGCATGTTGATCAAGTGCCACCATGCCATAATAGGGTAAATCACACAGATAACTTCTTCTGACAGTTCCAGGGATAAGGTCATAGGCAACAGTACCGACCCTATAAGAATCATATAAAGCAGTTGAGTTTGCAGAGCAGCCAGTATAATCTACTGCACATACATCTCCAACATCATGCCTTGCAATAGGCTGATTACAAACTTTGTTTTGTAAGAATGTATTCTGTTGTTCAGTTGTTAAGTACACTTTGGCACATTGATCCCAATAATATGTTGCAAATTGATTATCATGCATAAACTGAACAGGTACTACATTGCCTTGCCATGTGTTGATCCACGTTGCCCTACAAGTTGCTCGATTTAATCCATTGACTTTTTTCTTATCAACAACTCCGTTGACATAACAAGAATAACTAAAATAGCTATCTCTATACGAACTAGCTCGGGATGGATCAAGAAAATTGCATTGAGTAAGGTCAATTATACAATAGTCTCCCATGTAAACGCCAATTGGCAGTTGGGGTTCTTCTAATACTGTCTGTAATGCAGCTGCTATTTCAGTTTCTGACAGTTCGCCATTTGGGCCACCACCATCTCCTGCATAATTAGTTTCGAGTGAATCAACTCTCTCCTTAAATCGGTTAAACAAATCATTTGGTTCGTGACCATACTGGGTGGCTAGGTTGATTATTGCTAAAGGAGGACTTACACTACTAAGTACAGCTGCAAT
Organism: Microcaldota archaeon; assembly: GCA_043816005.1. Lineage (GTDB taxonomy): Archaea > Micrarchaeota > Micrarchaeia > Anstonellales > Bilamarchaeaceae > Bilamarchaeum. The sequence goes on along the minus strand of JBDRIM010000060.1, from coordinate 560 downwards.
TGGTTTAATATCATTAACAATATGCGCAACATTTTCAACATCCTCGATAATTCTGTTAAGTTCACGTCCAACCCGTGTTCTATCCAATTCTGCTTCCACTTGGTTCGTGAGGTTTTTGAAGAAATTTTCAATTGGGTCAAGAATTGGATCCAAGAATCCAGCATATGCTAAAGAAACAGTCAACAAAATAAAAATCAAACCAATCTTCAAGTAGTCCATCAAATTCACTCCGACTATAAACTACTGTTATTTATTAAAAACGTTACGGAGTTGGCATTTTTTATAATGCTAATGTTTCTTTGGTCGTTGTTCACACCGAGCTCGAAGAGCGAGGTCAGTGAACAAAAACGCCCCGGGGATTTTTTGTTGATTGTGGAACGTAGTTCCACGCCTCCTCCGTGACTATTTACTGCACGTTTTTTGGTCCTTTTTTCCTAAAAAAGGACAACGCCCCGGGGACTTCCAAAAACGACGATTCATTTTTGTGCCCCGTGTTATATTTTTTTGTTGTTCACACCGAGCTCGAAGAGCGAGGTCAGTGAACAAAAACGCCCCGGGGA
>JBDRIM010000059.1:0-8660 GCA_043816005.1 Microcaldota archaeon | reverse complement strand
GGCCAATAGTAATCGGCCAATCTGCTGAATTTGACTATTCTGGTACTCAAGCATGTCGTGCACTTCGTGAAGAGGGAATCCAAGTTGTTTTGGTCAATTCAAATCCTGCAACAATTCAAACAGATAAGGATACTGCAGATATTGTTTACATTGAGCCACTCACCGTTTCGGTATTAGAAAAAATCATTGAGAAAGAAAAACCAGATGCACTTATAGCAACAATGGGGGGTCAAACAGCTCTTAATCTTTCTCTTGAACTTGCCAAAAAAGGAGTGCTTGACAAACACAATATAAAATTTCTTGGAACTGGTGCAAAATCAATTGAAGTTGCAGAGTCAAGAGAGCATTTCAACAAACTTATGGAAAAAATTGGTGTACCAATACTTCCTGGTGTGGTTGCCAATGATCTTGAAACTGCAAAAGAATTTGCAAGTAAAATAGGGTATCCAGTTATCATTCGTCCATCCTTTACTCTTGGTGGAACTGGTGGAGGAACTGCTTACAATGAATCGGAATTAGAAGTTATACTTGAGCTTGCATTAAGACTCAGTGCAACTGGAGAGGCACTTGTTGAAAAAAGTGTAATTGGTTGGGGCGAATTCGAATACGAAGTTATCCGAGATTCACATGATAATGCCCAGATCATTTGTAATATGGAGAATCTTGATCCGATGGGTATACACACTGGTGAGAGCATAGTCATTGCACCATCACAAACATTAAGCGACGTTGACCATCAAATTTTACGTAATGCATCATTGAAAATCGTTCGTGCAATAGGCATCCAAGGTGGTTGTAATGTTCAACTTGCAATGAATCAGCAGACCGGTGAGTATGTAGTTATAGAAGTCAATCCAAGACTTTCGCGTTCTTCAGCTCTTGCATCTAAGGCAACAGGTTATCCCATTGCAAGGGTTGCAACAAAAATAGCACTTGGGTATACATTACCAGAAATCAAAAATGCTATTACTGGCACATCAGCAGCATTTGAACCAACACTTGACTATGTTGTTGTAAAAATCCCAAGATGGCCATTCGATAAGTTTCCAAAAACTTCTCGAGTTATTGGAACTCAGATGAAAAGCACTGGCGAAGTAATGGCGATAGGTAGAACTTTCTCAGAAGCATTAAACAAAGCCATAAGAAGCTTAGAAATAAAAATCCCAAAACAATTCAATCCAGCAGAGCATCTTTACCCTGCAACTGATCTTCGTATTTTCGCTCTTTTTGAATCATTTCGCCAGGGAAAATCTGTTGATGAACTCAACAAAATCACACATATCCATCCGTGGTTCCTCAGAAGACTGGAATCAATGGTAAAATTAGAGAAAGAAATCAAACAGAAAAAATTAACCAAAGAAATTCTTCTTGAAGCAAAACAAAACGGTTTTTCTGATCTTCAGATTGCGAATCTAAAAGGCATAAGCGAACTTGAAGTGCGATCTCTTCGTAAATCATTTGGATTAATTCCAACCTACAAAATAGTTGATTCATGTGCAGGGGAATTTGAAGCACTCACACCATATTACTATTCTGTATATGAAAAAGAAAACGAAGCAAAACCAATGGAAGGTAATAAAGTAATAGTTATTGGTTCGGGTCCAATACGTATTGGTCAGGGTATTGAATTTGATTATTGTTGTTCACAAGCAGCATTCGCTCTTCGTGATCTTGGCTACAAAAGCATTATGATCAACAACAATCCAGAAACAATAAGTACTGATTTCGATTCAAGCGATCGGCTTTATTTCGAACCACTTACCTTTGAAGACGTAATGAATATCATAGATAATGAAAAACCTCTTGGAGTTATAGTCCAGCTTGGAGGTCAAACAAGCATCAATCTTGCAGAACCACTTGAGAAGGCAGGTGCACATATTCTTGGTACTTCAATAAAAGGCATAGACGATTCGTCTGATAGAGACAAATTCCGTACTCTTGCTACTAAACTCAAAATCCCGCAACCAGACAATGGCATTGCAGTAAGTGAGGAACAGGCACTTATGGTTGCATCTAAAATAGGTTATCCTGTTGTTGTCAGACCTAGTTATGTCATTGCAGGACGTGCTATGGAAATTGTCAGGAATGATGAAGAACTCAGAAGATACATTCACGAAGCAGTTGATGTCAGTGAAAAGCGTCCTGTTCTGATCGATCATTATATCGATAATGCGATAGAATGCGAAGTTGATGCCATATGTGATAAAGATCATGTTTTTATCGGTGGTTTGATGGAACATATTGAACCGGCAGGTATCCACTCTGGAGATGCAAATATTGTTCTCCCGTCTATTCGACTTTCTGACAAAGATAAATCAACAATAAAAGATTACACTGAAAAACTCTGCAAGGCTCTTGGGATTATAGGGATAGTAAATGTGCAATATGTTGTGAAAGACAAAGTCTATATACTTGAAGTCAATCCAAGGGCAAGTCGTACTGTTCCTTTTGTAAGTAAGGCAATAGGAGTTCCACTAACTAAACTTGCTCTAAGGGCAATGCTTGGGCAGGAACTTCCAAAAATAACTCCAAAACTAAATCATTTTGCAGTGAAAAGTGTTGTTTTTCCATTCCTCAAGCTTATGGGTACTGACATAAAACTCGGACCTGAAATGCGTAGTACAGGGGAAACAATGGGCATAGGAAAATCCTTTGAAATGGCATATTACAAAGCACTTTTGGCTGCAGGAGTAAAATTACCTGAAGGTAAAAAACACAGCGCATTCATTAGTCTAAATGGCGAAGATAAAAAACATGTTTTAAAATTGGCAGTGCTTCTTAAGAAATTAAATTTCACGATTTATGGTACTATGGGTACTGTCGGTGGAATTGCAAATGCTATAACAATTCCAAAAATCGGCCAAGGAAGTCCAGATGTTGTAGAACTTATCGAATCCGGTATTGTGGATCTTGTTATAAACACACCAACAAAAGGCGGTGGGGCGCATACGGATGGCTTCAAAATGAGAAGAGCCAGCATATTGCAAGGTATCCCATCGATTACTAATGTAAATACTGCATATGAGTTCCTCAAAGCATTAGTTGAACTGCAGAAAAAGGAATTGGATATTCGAAGAGTTGACGAGTACGCGAATTAATTTATTAAAAAATCCTAAAAAAGGCCGGAAAATACAATGACGATATACTTATATATGTGATCCCACATAATTATTTGTATGAGCAATGTAACGTTATATCTTCCTGATGATGTAAAAAAAGAACTTGACAGCTATTCAGAAGTCCGCTGGAGTGAATTTATCCGTCAGGCAATAATAACTAAACTTAAGGAACTTAGAAAACTGGATTTGTTAAAAAAATACGTCGAAAAAGAACCTTTTACTCAAGCTGATCTAGATTGGATGGATCAAAATGATTGGCATCCTGTTGATGAGAATCAAATGAAGTTGACTTTTGTTAATGATATCAATAAACGTAACAAGGGCAGAATAGCAAAGGCCAAAAATATTGACCAACTTTTCAAGTGATCTGATGTCTTTCTCTTTAGAATACGAAGTAAATTGTCAGAAAGATATCAAAAAATACTGTAAAAAAAATAAAGTTTTAGAAAACGCATTAAGAAAAAAAATAGTGCAAATACTTGATGATCCTCATCGTTTCAAACCACTTAAAGCACCGCTTCAAAATAAGAGGCGTGTACATATACTAAACTGTTTTGTGCTGATTTACGATGTTGTTGAAGAAACCAAATCCGTTCGTCTTTTGAAATTTTCTCATCATGACGATGCTTATTAAAATTTCCAAAAATCAAAAAATCCTAAAAAGAAGAAGTAATGTTGGCAGTATTATTGCACCCATGAGTGTTGTTCTCTCTACTCCTAATTTTAATGCCAACAATCCCACTACTGAACTCAAAACCAATATGAAAATTCCAATTGTTCCATCTATTATCAACGTTATCGCAAAAAGATAAATAGCCAAAATAATATTTATCTTTGAAAAATCCATAACTGCTAATTTTGCTGCATACTTTCTCATCGCATAAATCCCAATTACGGACATTGTCATACTTATAACAAATAAAACAATCAAAAGTGATAAATTTTCTTCAATATCAATAAACTTTGCAAGCCATACTGTTGCCCCCACTCTATTTTTTCCAATTGATATTGATGTAGCCAATGAAAAAATCGCTTGACTGATTGAAATCGAGCTTATTGTTGCTAGATAACCAAGAGTATTTATTCGCATGACTATCGTTGCAAAAGTTGCCATTTGAGCAGGTGAACCAATGCCTGGTATCAAATCAGCAATCATACCTATCACAGTTCCTGCAAGTATGTATTTTATGAAATCAAATCTAACTGTATCATCTTTCTGCTCTGGCACGTTACTTTTTTTATAATTTAAAATTGCTGCAATTGTAAACATTCCAGAAAATAATGGTAAAAATTGATCTGTTATGTCAGTACTAAGTGCAATTTTTCCAAGTAAACCCGACAGAATGAAAATAAATACAGACATATGCGGTTTTTTGCTTCTTATCATTAACAAACAGACGATGGCCAATACAATCCATTTCATATGTTCTTTTATGGTTCCGTAGATCAATGGAAAAAAATCGAGAGAAAAATAAAGCATAACAACTGCTATAAGTGCAGTTATTATGGAAGAAAATAAAACTACTTTGAGTGCTTTCAATCCATTTCCTTCAAGTACCATTCTTTGACCAGGTAGAACGGATACTACAGTTCTACTATCAGGTATACCAAAGAATATTGATGGGATAAATGATGTAATAAGATTGGCTGGATATAATGAGATTATCAATATTGCCACTGTCTGATTGTCAAGTCCAAGTGATGCAAGTACGGATATTATCATATTCGGATGTAATCCAGGAAAAAATCCGCTAGCAAAACCAGTAATTGTACCAATAAGAAATGTTTCTACATCGCTCATTTATCCCCTAATTGTATATTAATACAAATTATATAAACATTAGCAAAAAATCGTCATTTTCTCTCTATTTACTATATGATCGCTCGATTAATTGCAAACTTAAGCTCCCGAGATACACGATAACGTCATCTTGGGGTCCGAGTGGCCTGCCCTTCGATCAGCCAATTGCTACGTTCTTTATTCTTATGTGCAGTTTCTAGTTCATTTATTAAATGTATTTTTTGTTTATTCAGTATGCTAATATATCTATCTAGTGATCAAATCATCTTGATACATGATATGATAATTGAGGCATTCAGCAAAGAAAAAGGCGACATGAATTTGGGGAATTTAGATGCTACTATGGAAAGAGTCGAGGCATATAAGGGTCAAGATTCCGATGCCTTATTTTGGAAAGCAACAATACTCCTAGAACGGATCATTCTTGGTCATCCCTTCATAGATGGGAACAAACGAACCTCCTACGAAGCAACCCGTATCTTTCTTCAAATAAACGGATATTTATTATATGCAGAAGAAGACGAAGTTATCGATCTGCTTGTAGGAATAGCAAAATCAAAGAAAAACAGGTATTCGATTAAATCATGGCTCGAAAAACATTCAAAGAAGACTTAAAAACACTTCGAGGTTTAATCCTATCATGGTTAAAGAAGAAAGCGAAAAAAAATACGTGCCTACATCAATCCTAATTAAATTACTAGAAAAAAATATAAGGCAAGACAAGAATCTCCTCACTAGATTACAATATTTGTAGATCAGCCAATAGCTACATTCTTTATTCTTATGTGCGGTCCGCCATCGCTGACAGGGGCCTCCTGGCCCATTTTTCCACAAATTCCAGGACTAGTACCAAAATCGTTTCCGACAGCTTCAACGTCCAACATGGTCTGAAGTATATTACCGCTTATGGTGACATCTCGCATTATCTTCTCTTTTTTCCCATTCTTTATTTCATAAGCTTCCTCAGCCTTGAACATAAATCCACCGGAGAATATGTCAACACTTCCGCCTCTCATGCCCTTCAAGTAAATTCCATCTTTAATATCAAAAACATCTGAGACAGAACTACTACCTTTTTGGAAATAAGTATTGCTCATCCTGATGATTGGAACTTCGTTGTAACTTCCTGCTCTTGCATGGCCGTTTACTTCAAGGCCGAGCTCATATGCAGTTTCTCTTGAATTCATAAATGTTTTCAATAAACCATCTTTGATTAGAACTGCTGGTTTTGCTTCAACACCTTCATCGTCGTAGTTATATCCACCAAAATCATTAGTAGTTGGGTCATCGATTATTGTAACAAGTTTGTTACCAATTTCATTTCCAATTCGCCCTGCTAATATTGATTCCCTATCAACTACCGAATCGGCCTCGCATGCGTGGCCAACTGCTTCATGGCTAAACACACCAGTCATCTCTGGGTCTAGAACAACTGTAAATCTTCCTTTTGGTGGCGCATCTGCATTTAACAATCTTATAGCTTTGTCCTTTGCTTCTTCTGCAACTTTAAAAACATCTATCTTTTCAAAACCACTTCGTGACCATGCACGTTCAGATCCACGTTGTATGAGTGTTCCTGATTTTGCTATCGAAGTGCATGCCATATAAGTATAACATATATTTTGGAATATTTCGCTCCCATCGGAGTTATAGAATTCTTTTTTCACAGTTCTATCTGTTGAAGATACTGTTCTTGATGTTATGAATTTTGCTTCCATTGATTTTGATGCTTCAAGAAGAACTTTTACCTGTGTTTCCGCATCTGTTATTGTTTCTTTATCACTGAATGTTTTTTTGTTTGATTCGGTGTTTTTTAATTTTATTTTTCCATTGCTCAAACTTGCCAGTTTCTTTGCTTTTTCCAAAAGGTTTTCTACTTCTTTAATATTATTGCCTGATGCAAATCCCCAGGATCCATTCTCAAGCACTCTAACACCGAGTCCATCCGAAAAACCCGAGGTATGCCTTGTTTCCTCGTTTTTTATACTAACAACTGAACTTGAGCTTCTTTCTATCCTAAGCTCTGCATATTGGTATTTCGACAGAATTTGACTATAATTCATATTATCCTACTCGTATGTTGTTTCATCTCTTCTACTGATTTTATAAACAATGATATTTTTGGCCTTTTCATCAATATGATATTGGACCCGGAATGGTCCAATTCTTATCCTAAAACATTCATCCATCTGTTTGAGCCGGATTGCTTCACGCGGTCTTAGTTCATTAGTTAGTTTGGCTAAATATCTCTTAACGACTTCTTTATACTCTTTTGGTAATGACCTAAGAAATTTGACTGCCTTTCTAACCACTACAATCTGGAACATTAAACTTCCTCAAGCGGAATAGTTTTACCTGCTTTGTGCTCTTTCATCGCTTGCTTGAAATCTTTCATGTCTTCTTGAGTACCATCTTCATTGTCTTTGTCCAAATGACGGTGTTTGTAATCCAACACAGCCATTCTGATTGCCTCAGTTTTGCTTGTTGCGTATCCTTTGGCTATCATTTCTTCTATTATTTGTTCTACCACACCTGATAATTTTAGATTGATATTCATACACTCACTGTACATTCAATGTACAATAAGTATATTAAAGCAATGTTTTTGCCTTTTGAGCGTATTCAGTCACTATCTTCTTTTCTTCCCTATCTTTTACTAATCCACAGAAGATGTGATCTTTAATCGGGATCATAACAAGAATAAGTCCTCCAAATGAAACTTCAACTTCTTTCTGTCTATCATCTGTTTTCCTTATCATGGCATCTGAAACATTTGAAACAGAAGCAAGTAAACCTGAACTAATGTCATTCAATGCAACTGTTGACTGAACAACAACCCCATCAAGTTGTATAAGTGCTCCTCCAATTCCCTTATCCTTCATTTCGTTTAGAAGTGTACTAATTTCAGCGCTCATATAATCACTATCCCCGTCGGTCCAACTTTTATTGGAATTGGCATATCAACATCAGGCACTGTCAGGGAAAATTTACTTCCGTTATCTGTTATTGTGTAAATCGCATCCATTCCCTGTTCAAGAAGACTCACTGTTTGTTTATCATGAACTCCATCATCAATGAGATATACTATTGTTGCTCCAACCCCCTTAAGTCTTCCCTCTATCAAATTCAGAAATTTCTTTATTGAATCTTTTTGATTATAAAGCACAAAAGTTGATAGTGTGTCAAATATCACCCTCATTTTTTTCCCAGTACTTTCTGCTATTGCCTCGTTCAAACTGAGTGATATGTCATTAAGTGCACTTGGACCAGGAACAACTCTTATTTTTTCAGTTGGTTTTACCTCATTATTTCCGAGGGTCGATGTATAACAATCAATAAACTTGATATTTGGTTTGTTAAGGTCAATTGCCATGCTATTTGATTTTTCTATTATATCGTTTGGAGAGCAACCCCCACAGACAATGTAAACATTTTCTTTTGGGTCAGCAGCTGCTGCAAAATGGTATGCAAATGCATTTTTCTCAGGTCCGCTTGGTCCTACAATTGTTACATTTCCAGGATTAAGATAGCCGCCTTCAAGAATTATATCAAGATCAGCTATTCCACTTGTTAATCTATTTGCCCTTAAAATGGGCATATTCTCGTTTACACCTAGGCTCATGATGTGACTTCTATTATAAGGTTTTTAAATTCAGCGAATTTTGAGTGATTGTGGTAACAATACTGTTCTATAGAAATAGGGCTTAAATAATCAAATAAAAAGAAAAATAAAAAAATTA
>JBDRIM010000058.1:0-12014 GCA_043816005.1 Microcaldota archaeon | reverse complement strand
GTTTTCTTAATTGGTTTTTTGATTCCTGGTTTTGATTATCGTTTTGGCTGGTCAAACATGCTGCCTGAACTTGTATTTGTTGCGGATGTAATTGTTATTATTGGCTACATATTAATTTTTCTAGTGTTTAAAGAAAATCATTATGCGGCACGCACAGTTGAGGTTGAAAAAGGACAAAAAGTCATTACATCAGGACTATATTCTATTGTAAGACATCCTATGTATGTGGGAGTCATCCTAATGTTCTTAGCAACTCCCATTGCTCTTGGATCCTATTTTGCTTTGCCTATATTCTTACTAATGATACCTCTTCTAGTTTACCGGATTTTTAATGAAGAAAAAATTCTTCTGCGTGATTTAGCTGGTTATAAAAAATTCTGTCAAAAAACTCGTTATAGGTTGATTCCATTTATTTGGTAAACCATATTAATTATTTCAAATTTGATACTACCTTAGAAAATTCGGCGTATGACGGCATCCTTATATGTTTAATATGCCATATCAAAACAAGGTGATTGAATTGAAAGGATACATTACTAATCTTGAAGAGAGTACTAAAACAAATACTGATTTCAGGCGTGTACTTTATACTGGAAAACACAGTCAGCTTGTACTTATGAGTCTTAAACCAGGAGAAGAGATCGGAGCAGAAGTGCATAATCATTTAGATCAGTTCTTTAGATTTGAAGCTGGGGAAGGAATAGTCGTAATCGACAATGTTAAACATAAAGTTGGTGATGGTGATGCGGTAATTGTGCCTGCTGGTGCAAATCACAACGTGTTAAACACTTCCAATGATGCTGAACTTAAACTCTATACTATTTATTCGCCACCAGAACATCAAGACAAAGTTATTAGACATACTACGGCAGATGCATTGGCATCCCCAGAAGAATATGATGGTAAGCCAACCGAATAATTAGCGCAGTTATTCTACATACGCATCAATAAGGCGCATGAAATATTTTTTCTTTGTTTGTGTTAGAAATGATGCTTTAAATAAATACAAGTTCAACCAATTCTTTAATTTGATCTTAATCTAAACAAAACAATAGCTATTTATTTTTGTTCCGTAGATCTCAGTTTATGATACAAAGAATCCCTCATCTTATTTTGGTTTCGTTGATATTATTCATTCTTCTCATAGGTTGTATTATTCCACAACCTCCTGTTCCAGCACCCCCCTATAAATCTGTGAACACGTTGACAGATGCACATAATGAACTTGGATTTAAAATGCTTCACGAACTTACCAAAAAAGACAGCGGTAAAAATGTGTTTATATCACCAACCAGCATTTCATTGGCATTGACAATGGTTTATGATGGCAGTGTTGGTTCAACTAAAGATGGAATTGCAAATACTCTTGAGTTTCAGAATCTTAGCCAAGACACTATAGATAATGACAGCAACTATCTAATACAATCACTTTCCACCAGGCAGAATGTTGAACTATCAGTTGCCAATTCGATTTGGCTCAATAATGATTTACAACTAAATCCCGACTATAAAACCAACATGGAACAGTATTTGGATGCACGTGTTTCCACACTTGATTTTAATCTACCTACATCAGCTGATACTATCAACAGTTGGGTAAGTGATAAAACTCATAATAAGATAACCTCTATTATCGATCCGCCTCTGAATAATTACAAAGCCATTCTTGTTAACGCAGTTTATTTCAAGGGCAAATGGAAAAAACCATTTAATGTGGATGCAACCCATGATAAAAATTTTACTGCCGGTGATGGTTCTGTTAGTAGTGTTCCTATGATGGAACAATCTGGGGAATATAACTATCTAGAAAATGACAAGTTCCAGGCAATAGAGTTGCCTTACAGCGATAACCTTAGTATGTTTGTTTTCCTTCCGAAAATCTCTATACTCTCAAACCAAAAAATCGAAGATTTCGTACAGGATATTGACTCAGTGAAATGGGGGCAGTGGCGTTCACAATTTGAGCAAGATGGGGGCACAATCCTACTACCTCGCTTCAAAACTACTTATTCGACAACACTTAATGAACCTCTACAAAATTTTGGTATGGGGGTCGCATTTTCAGACTCTGCAGATTTCAGTCCTATGTCTTCTACACCGCTTAAGATAGATACTGTTATACACAAAACATTTGTGGAGACGAATGAGGAAGGGACTGAAGCAGCAGCTGTTACCGGAGTAATCATGGATGGAACTACTGCAGCGGATCCTCCATCAAAGCCTCCATTTTACATGAAGGTGGATCATCCATTCTTTTTTGCTATATATGATGAGCAGACTGGAAGCATATTATTTATGGGGACTATGAACGATGTGTGAATCAATTCTAAGTTTTCTAGTGATATGTCCTGTGTAGGGCCTATTCAGTTACGCCATATGTCGTAGAAACCGGTTGTATGTATATAAATTGTTTGTAAGCAAATGTAATTCTACTTTTAAGGCGAGAATTATGGCTAAACCAGGCAGATTTCAAGAATTACAAGACCATAGCTTGCGGTTATCGGATGTTACACCAGTTAAAACCCGTGCTAATGTTTTTGCAAAGCGTTTACTAGTGGAACGAGACCAAAAACTTCCCATTTGTGATTTTAGTCTTGGAGATCCTACACAATTTGGGTTTATGCCACCAGCTCGCTTACGTGCGGCTCTCGTAGACGCAGTGCTTACTAGTCCTTCTTATACTCAATCTACTGGGATGCCAGAACTTATAGAAGAATTACGTTACTATGGTCATAGGATTGTTGGTGGAGAAGTCAAGACAAATCGTTTAGATGAAAAAGACGTTTTTGTTTTTACTGGTCCTGGTTCAAGTGGAGTAGTTCGTGCATATATGGGGGTAGTTGCTGGTGGTAAAAAACACAAGGCAATTATGTTTGTGCCAGAACTAACCTACCCATTATTTCTGGCTGAATCTGCATATGTTGAGGCAGATATAGTTACAGTTCCGCTTGATCCAAAAACCGGAGTAATTGATCCAGATAGGTTAAAATCAATTATGAAAAAAACAATTCAAGAACACGGGAGAGATGTTCGTTATATTTTGGTAGGAACAACAATTGGAAATCCACTTGGATCTGCCATGAGCCAGGATACATTTGATGCCATTACAATAATACTTACAGAATTAAATGATAAATTTAATATCCGTCTACATCGGATTACTGATCCAACATACGAGCCATTTAGAAGAGACCAATCTACGAAATTCGATCCTGTTCAAAGAATAATGAAAGTTGGGAGTACTGCTATTGAACTTGTTACTGGTACCTTTTCAAAGTCACAATGTTGGTGTGGTAAAAGATTTGGTTTTGGTTTTTTACTTGCTGATTCATCCGGTTTCAAAGAACAGGTTGTACGAGAATTAGATTCATTTAAGGACATGGTATTCCAGCATATGGGCGTTTCACATGCAATCACATTGGGTACTGTAGATGTACATACCCAGATTGCAGCAATGAACTGGCTAAAACAACAACGTACTGATAGCGGTGCATTTATGGATGAACAAGGACGTCTAGAAAACATGCGTTCTGTTGTTGGTTCTCGTACATTATATTTTGCGCAGGAACTAAGTACGATTCCAGGAGTCAAACTCCACCCTTTTTGTCTTAGAGAAGATGGGACTGTTGATCCAAACAAACTCAATAGTTTCTATCTTATGTGGCGGTTTAGGTATGATAGAAATGGGCAATCTCAAGCAGCAAGGTTTGCAGAATGGACACTTAATCAAACCATGCAAGATGTTGCTGCAAATCACAGTCCAACAACTCCAGTTATTTTTATGAGTGATGGGGATATGTTTTTTGCAAGAGATTACCGTAATGGGGTTCCACAATACATAAGAACTGTTGCACTTTGGCATGTGAATGTGGCTGATCAATCACTTAATCTAATTCGTGATTTTGCTTCTATTGTTCAAACTACTGGTATGCCACCAGTATATGTTGAAGCAAAGTATGTATGATTTTATCATTCAATTTGCTTCATCGTGGGATTTACACATTATTCGCGATCTTATTCACCGAGATATCTAGCCAAAAACTTCATTACTACTCAGACCGTTCGATTGTTCGTTTCGAACCATTAATGCATTTTTATGAAGTAAAAATAGCACCGCTAGAATGACTTTCGTCTGCCTGAGGCAAACTATTCAAAGCCACACATTGCGTTTCCTAAGGAAATAAATCCCCAAACCCACATCTAGGCAATCGACTAAGTTTTCACTATAAAAATTCGTCATTAGCCTAAGTTTTCATGTAGGTCAGGCTATTTTGTTTGTTGATTGCTTGGCAATAGGGTTCCAAAGGGGCGTTAGCCCCTTTAATCAACAAAACTACTCAGACCGCACCTAAGGCATTTCGTAAGTAGCAACAAATTCCTCTATTGTATAATCTAAAAATCCTTTATGGTCATTATAAAGTTGTACTGATCTAAGTACTGAGTAATATCTTTGTTTTGTTTGCATTCTGTAGATTATTGGAACAATTCCATATTTTTTCAAAATAAAATTATGCAACAATCTGGCCGTTCTCCCATTCCCATCTACGAATGGATGGATACTAACAAATTTTATATGGAATAATAGCGCAAGTTCGAATATGTGGTATTTCTTCTTATTTATCCCATACCAACGAATCAAACCGTTCATTCTTTTTTCAACAAGACTAGGCGGTGTAGGTAAGAAATCTGTTCCAATGATGTAATTTTGTTTTCTTTTATATTTTCCAATTTCCTCTTTTGGTTGGATATTTTCCTGGATTATCTCATGTAATTTTTTTATCAGAACAAGATTCAACAGTCCGTCATATTTATCAAGAAAGTTAATCGCCTGCATAAGATTCCGTGCCATATAAATTTCTTTGAGGCTTTTTTGCGATATTCCCTGTTTCTCATGAGTTACAAAATAAGTTTCCTCTTTTGTAAGTGTGGATCCTTCAATAGAATTTGTATTGTATATATAGTCGTTGTAAAATTTATCATAAAAATTAGCTTTTTCAGCATCATTCATTTCATTAAATTCTTTTTGCATTCTTTTATTGAGTTCGTCAACTCTTTGTTTTTGGTTATCTGATATTTCTGGTTTTTTTGGATGGTAGTCGTCTTTCTTTTCCAAAGCATTCAGTACTGCTTGCCATTCATGCTTGTTGGGTTTTTTATTACCGAAATAATATACGTCAATTTGTTTACCGTTAAGTGTTTTTGCAGCATAATAATATTCAATTCCCCCAACAATTCTTGTTTTTAGAAATACCATATACATATTACTGTATACTTATTTATAAAGTTATGCCACTTGTTTTACTTCGCTAAACTATATCTTATCCGTTTAATTATGTACTCTGCCTGTTTATTCAACATAAAACTACTCAGACCGCACGTCAATCTTCATCACGTTTACTGTGGCCGGATTGCTCCTGGTTAATCTGGCGTTGACCGCCAAAAAAACACAAGCTTAGAGTTTAGCTCTGAGATCACCGTTATCATCATTGTAGTTATCACATCATAATAGAAAGAATTTTTAGACGGTGAGCTTTGAACGGCCCACCGTTCAAACAATCACCGTTATCATCATTGTAGTTATCTAATTCCGAATCTTAACTTTTTATTCCTGTGTAATTTCAAAAAGGGACCAAATAAACTAATATTAAGCAATAAGGTATATACAACTTTAATGCTTGAGACAATAAATCGAGTTTTTATTGCACTTTTAATGTTCCTTGCTCTAGTGGGCATATTAGTTAGTATTCTTGTTCTTGGTATAGGTATTGTTTTCGGACCAGAAACTATAGACAGAATTCAGGATATGGATAACAAACTTAATCTCGAAGAATTTCCTGTTTTAGATATCAATGAAGGTTCCCCATACAAGGTTAATGTTACAATAACAACACCTCCACTTACTGAAACAAGTTTCCTTGTACTAAAAATTTATGGAAATGAAAAATCAGTGAATGAAATTGACTGTCTTTATGATTTTGAATATTCTGATGATTTTATTGGTTTAACTGAAGTCAATTGTTTGGCTTCTATTCCTTATACTTATGAAAGAGAAGAAGCATACAAAATATATGCAGTCCTTGATGATGAGTATGTTTCGAACCCAATAGAATTTGATCTTGATTGGTCAGAATATGAAGAACAATTTTGGGGCTTTTCGTCAATACTATTCATTATCATCGTCGGTATTTATGCTATTATTGTCATTCCTATTACATTAATAATTTTAGATATTGCAAGAAATACAAAACATAAATTATCTTTTCCAGGTGAATATTCTCTTCACTCACTTCTACACCCATTTGCCAATACAAGTACTCTTTTACAAAAATTCTATTCTTTTATTGTCTCACCATATTTCTGGGCATTTGAATTCATCGGCATAATTCTAATCTTATCTTATATGTTATTAGACTCTCAAGCATGGAAATCATCACCAGCATTGGCAGCATTTTTTATTTCTGGACTGGCCGCTTTCATAATTCCATTTTTGTGGTGTGCTGTCTGGTGGTTTGTTGATTTTAAGGAACGCGAACCAATTCGAATTCTCATTACATTATTTTTCTGGGGAATGTTATCTGCTTTGATGGCAATTGGTCTAAACACTGTTGCTGGTATTATATTTGGAATCATTGGACTTGGTTTTCTATCCTCATTTTTATCTGCACCAATAATCGAAGAAACATACAAGGGTTCTGGTCTTGCATTACTTTCAGAACATCACGAGTTTGATTCGGTAGAAGATGGGATTGTTTTTGGTTTTGTTGTTGGTATGGGGTTTGCTTTCATAGAAAACTGGATTTATTTTTTGAACTACCCCATGGGGTCTGATATGATAAGTTGGTTATGGTTATTCTTCCTTCGTTCTGTTGTTTTCTCTGCTATGCATGGTTTCTACACTGCAATTACTGGTCTAATAGTATCCATTTTCATCATTCGTAAATTCCGTGCACCTGGCCTTGCAATACTAATTGGCATTCCCATCGCCGCATTATTCCACGCAATGCACAATTCAAGCGAGCTTCTTAGTGTGTTATTTGGAGGTGGTGGT
Source organism: Microcaldota archaeon (assembly GCA_043816005.1). Classification (GTDB taxonomy): domain Archaea; phylum Micrarchaeota; class Micrarchaeia; order Anstonellales; family Bilamarchaeaceae; genus Bilamarchaeum. The sequence continues at coordinate 4,966 of JBDRIM010000058.1, read as the reverse complement.
ATATTACTATACTGCTGTCTTCTTATCCCGCTTTTTGATTATGGTGGTGTTGTGCTGTTGATGTTATTATTTATTAGGGCAGTTTTTTCAAAAAAAGAACCCGAGGGAATTCCAAAAGTTGGTGAGAAAACACCAAAACCTGAATTCATGGCAAATGTTGATCGAAAAAATCAACGGAATCCACCACCACCTGAAGATCTCCCGCTGAATCCACCACCACCATGAGAACTCCAGCCACCAGATGAATGTGATGAAAACCCACCATGTCCTCTTCCTTTCCGTCCCCGTCTACTTCCATATTTTCTAAGGTTATTCAGTGCCAGTGCAGAGGTGTAAAAACGGATGGAGGATAAGCGTATCTCATCCATCTCTTCTATTTTTTCTAATGTTAATTTATTTAATTCTGAAAGGTGTTTTTTTACTTTGTCTGCCAAACCAATTGCAGTTGCATAAACAAGAACTTCCCCCCATATAAGTGTCGATTCAGGCGGATATTCCTTTAATCTACTGGATTTTACTGCCCTAACAAAACCATCCCATCTAGAATATTCGTCTTCCATTCCCTTTGGTACAACTGGTTGTAGTCCTAGAATAGTTAGATATATCCCTGAAGTAAACGTAATCATTCCAGCTACAACCAAACCAATAATTTCAACATAATTGCCACTTATAACAAGACCACCAAACCATGCAAGAATTATCGTGGACAGTGGACAAATAGTAACTGGTCCTAATAGTATCCCTGCACATATTAGTAACCAAACTAAGGTTACTTTACTATTGTGTGATTCAACTTTTTTTTCTTTTAGTATTTTCGTTATCACATTGTCAAACTTTACAATTCCAGAACCAATTGGATTTCTTTCTGCATCATGTTTTGTTTTTATAGCATCAAAATCTTTGGCCATTTGATCTAGATTAACTTGGGTACTTCCTCCACTAAATAACATATCTAAAATTATATTCTCCTTTTCACTAATGTTCCGTGGACGTTTTTTTAATATTAAAATTGTTTTCTCACGTTTTACTTTGCTGGATATCTCTCCTTTATTCTCAAGTTCAATTATATCCAAAACATTTTTGTTTATTAAATCTAATATAGTAGCAGCCATAATATCCTGTCTTGGAACAGAGTTTCTTATAAGTGCAGAAACTACTGCTGGTTCTTCGTTATTTGGCGGAAGAATATTCTCTGGATATTTTGGTTTCTTTTTTTCATTATTATACGTATAAATCGCAATCCCACCTATCAACAAAGAAATTGGAAGACATATGAGTGATAAAGGTGGCAAATCCAAGTTCTTTTCTGGCTCAATTATTATTTCTGAGCCATAGATCTTTCTTTCGTCAGTAAGTATATCATAAGCAGAACCATTAACTTTATTGTTTGTTTGTAAAGCACTTTTATCATAAAGATAACACCCACCAACATAATTGCCCGGTGGTACATTTTCAATATTCACAACAACTGTAAGGTCATCGATGTAAGCGTTTCCCTTCTTCGTCGAATAAATCTCAAAATGCATTTCTTTTCCGCGGCTAGCTTCGGGTAATGTCATTTCAGAATGGAATTTTGTTCCATAAACAGACCATCCTGCTCCATAATGTTCAATACAAATCTTTGCAAAATCATCATAAAGTTGTGCTCTATTTTTTAAGATATAATTCAATTCCACATTGTTTTGGCCTTTATATGTTTGAGTCCAGACAATTTCTGCTTTGTCACCATAATTTTGTTTTTTATAATTTACATCGTGCCCATTAACTTTTACTGATTGCACAATCACATTATCTAGGATTTCATAATCTTCTTTTCTTATGTCTCTATACCCTTCGTTATATACCTTTTCGAGAGTAAAATTTATGTTTTCGTAAATTTGAACATCTCCATTTTGAAGTACTGTGGTATGAGTATAATATGAGTTAATAGAAAATGGAAAGATCGTCGAAGTAAACACAGCCAAAATCAGTATGAAAAGCCAATACCGCATCATATCTCTTCATCAACCATCTTTTTAGATTTTTCCGTGAGCGTTTAATTCCTTTGGCAACAATTCTATGTGATGATCAAACTAATTCGCCTTATCAACTGGCGATCACATTCTGATACTGCCCTTACGTTTCATAAGGGTACTAATCTCCTAGTCGGCATAATGGGTGCGGGCAAGTCCAGCATTCTAGAAGGCATAAGTTTTGCATTATTTGGTACATTTCCAGCTATTGAACGCAGAAAACTCAAAATTGAGAACATCATTCGTCTTAATGAACCAAATGCCAAAGTAGTTTTAGAATTTGAGTGGAACGGAAATAACTACAGAGTGGAACGAAATATTGAACGATCAAAAAAAGGAAGCTCTTCTACAGCAGAAGTTTACAAGGACAATTCTCTAGTGGAGCATGGTCAAACACCATCATCATTATACATTCAGAATCTTATCGGAGTTGATTATGATCTTTTTACAAGGGCAATATATTCGGAACAGAATAATGTTGATCATTTTCTTAATCTTGATCCAAGGCGCAGAAAAGATGAGATAGATTGTCTTCTTGGTCTTGATAAATTTGAATTGGCTAGAGCAAACATCGTTACTGTGATAAATCAACTTCGTTCAAAACACAAAACATTGGAAGAAAAACTCAACAAAAAAGAAATCGAGGAAGCAGAAAAAAACGAGAACCGACACAAAGAATTACTAGTACAAATAGAAAAGAATCTTAAAGAATTGCAGGTCTCGTACGGGCAGAAAACCAAGGAATTAACTTCAGTTTCAACAACCTTTGAAAATATGAAAAAAGAGAAAGAGATTTTTGAAAAGCTCGATAGGGAACTTTTGAAATTGTCAACTCAATGCGAAACTCTTTCTAAAGAACTGGAGAATAAAAAAATAGATAATGATGCAAAGATTAAACTCGAGAATAATTTAACAATACTTAGCGAACTTCGTTCAAAATCGCTTCATGAACTACAGTCTATTGATAAAGAATTCTCAAGGTTATCCAAAGAACTCGGGTCAACCGAATCAAAACTTAAACTTATTTCCCAGAACAATCTAACAATTGCTAAATTAGAAAATGAATTCAAATCTTTACCTCAAAAAGAACAGTTAATTCAAAAACAAAAAGAATGCGAACAGCTGTTGTTGTCTTATCAATCGGAAAAAAACTCTCTTGAACGTGAGCTTACTGAGATAAAAGATCTCATACCAAAATTAAAAACTGGAATTTCAAAATGTCCATTATGTTCTTCAGACCTTAATGATCAAGCAATAGAACATATAAAAACAGAAAAAGAGGATCTGATCAAAAATAAGAGCACGGGGGTAGGCGAATTATCAAATTTAATTTTATCTACTAAAAAAACACACGAGTCGTTTTCACAGGACATCTCAAAATCAATTCTTCTCACAGAAAAACTTTCTTTATTACAAGCAGAACTCAAAGATAATGATAATCTTCCAGAAGCAAAAAAGAAAATTGAAACTAATCTCCTAGAGTTCCAGAACAAAAAACGAACCACTCAAAAAACAATTGATGATGCAACTGGCAATATGGAAACTATACGCCAAGAACTCACAATCATAAAAAATCTTATAATCAAGAAAACTGACTTAGACAAAACAACTACACAATTATCTGAGATCAAGTCAAAACTAGTTACGGTCAAGTTTAATGTAAAACAATTCGATGAATTAAGAAGTATTGTGGAAAAATTAAGGATCGACGTTGAACTTGCTAATGCATCGAAAAAATCCCTCGAGGAAAAATTACTCAACACACAAGAAATACTTAAACTCATCCATGAAAAATTAATAATAATAAAATCTGTCGAGGCAGAAATTGTTTCGCTTGCTAAACTCGAAGAAGAACTGGCGATATATAAAAATGCACTTCAAGATACCCAAATTGCATTACGTGTCAATCTTATTGATGCGATAAACAGTGCAATGAACGAAGTATGGCCAATATTCTACCCATATAAAAATTATCATGCTCTTCGTCTTGGTGTTAGTGAAAAAGATTATATTTTTGAAGTCAACGACGGCAATAATTGGAAAGCACTCGAAACCATGGCAAGTGGAGGTGAAAGAGCCTGCGCAGCATTAGCACTTAGAGTGGCATTTGCAATGGTTCTCACTCCAAATCTAAGTTGGCTTATTTTAGATGAACCAACACACAATCTGGATTCAGAAGCAGTCGAATTACTCTCATCCGCGTTACAATACAAAGTACCTGAAGTAGTTAAACAAATTTTTATTATAACTCATGATGAAGGGTTTATGGGTTCTGAATTCGCATCAAGTTATCGTCTTTCTAGGGATAAATCAATAAATGGGGAGACAAAAGTCACACTACAATAATATCTAAACAAAAAATTAGCTATAAACTTCCTCTTCTATTCTACTTGCTATATCCATACTGTCTGATGGTTTTTTTCCTGTTTTCTCTGTATACCATTCACTGCAGCTATCTTCGTTTTTAGTTGCATAATATGCTATTGAAGCATACACATCGTCCCTTCTAGCAACGCCAATTGCAAAAAGGTACTGGAGTATAGATCTAAACTCTTCTATAACAAAAGATTTTTTTCTTGATACTCTAAGCTTTCTTAAGTCTGTGAATTTCATATCTTTAGTTCCAAGAAGAATATTATTGAGTGTAAATCTACCTATTATTATATTATTTGAGTGTAGATCTGCTATTTTCTCAGTTATCATCTCTATTAATTTGCTTTTATTTTTGTTTTCTAATGTATCAACGTCAACGTAAGATATCCCATTTTTAGCTATTCTTCTATCAAATGCCCAACTTCCACCATCTACCTTTGCAATTACATAGTCGGTTCCTACTAATGTTCTAAGATATCCTATAATACCTTCAAGTGCCCCTTTTATTTTTCCATAAGCATTGTAAAGGGCCTCTGCTATCTCTCGAACTGTTTTTCTCATTATATAAATCGTATCGTTAT
>JBDRIM010000057.1:0-3092 GCA_043816005.1 Microcaldota archaeon | reverse complement strand
TTCCCATCAAATCACCACAACCAAAATGCATGCTGGCATTTTGGGTGTACAAGATGTCCAGCGCATCTTGAACATATATAGATAAGTATATAATATATATATATATAAACATGATGTATCGTGGAAATTTAGAATTGATTTAATCAGCCATCAAGATTAGTGACAAAAAGATTCCACTTCGCTTCGTCTATACCAATCTCAATAACCTTTCGTTTTGACTTTAGACCGGAAATAATTCGTACATCCACACCAGTGGCACGTTTCAGTTCTTTTATAAGCTCGATATTGGCTTTATTGTCTTCCGGGGGACTTCTTAGATTGGCACGAACAACACCATCCTGGACATAAAGCAAAAATTTGCTCGAACGTGGAGAAACAATGATTTCAACGCGCAACTCAACCACCAAGCAATTTTACAAGATCATCGCGGCTGCGTAAACCAGAGTAAAGCTGTTCATCAACAACTATGGAGGGATAACTGGTAATATTATATTTGAGTTTCAGTGCATTCGCAACCGTACTGCCCAAATCACCATCAAATGAATATAATTTAATATTTTTGTTTTGTTTGACAACTTCATCTCTTGCATCAAGTATATTCCCACCCTGCGCATTGCAAGTGGAACAATTCGTATTGGAATAGAAATAGACCAAGAGGGTAGTGTTGTCATGACATAGCAGATTAAGTTTTTGGGACAGTAGATAGGATTCCGCTTCCAACAAAAAATATTCTTTTTTTAGTTTTACATCCAATACATTTTTACGTTCTTCAAGAAAACTAAGTTTATGACCAATTGTTTCCATTTCACTATCAAGAAAATTTAGTTCGTCCTTGAAAACAGGACAAAATGCAGAACTGTTTTCATCCATCAGGAAAAGAAGATGCAATGAATTGACACGTTGTGAAATCTGACTGACCTGCCCGGATAAATCGGATACGTTCGATAAATCAACCATATGACCTACGTATATGCCAATGGCAAATATTAACAAGGTAAACACAAATGCAGCAATATAGATCGGCCATGAAAGTTTTCGTTCCATATAATCAAAATAAGTTAGGAATAAACATTTTTATAGCTGAGCAATTGCTCGTGAGGATATAATCATGAAATTGAGTAGGGTATTTTATTAGGAACAGCCACATGGAGGCATGACCTAAGTGTGTAAGTGTAGTATCATTTTTATATGGCTACAAATCTTAGATATTAATAATATGTAGCCATTATGACCACAATGTTTATAAATATTAAAGATGTAGACATACTATGTCTTTCATAGAAAAACAAAAACACGGAAATCACACCTACTACTATCTGGTGAAAAATGTTAGGATTTCTTCATCAGTTGTAAAAAAAATTAGAATATTTCTAGGAAATGAAGTTCCGCCACACGATGAATTGCAAAAATTATTCAAAGAAATTGAGAAAAAAGCACCAAAATCCTATTCAGCAAAATGGCTTTCAAAAGAGACAATCGAACGAATTGAGGATTTGCATGCCTCAGTAGCAATATTCAAAGGTTTACCAAATGATTTTGCTCCAAAAGATTTCCTTGTACGATTCACTTACAATACCAATGCAATTGAAGGAAATCCGTTAAATCTAAGACAAACCGCACTTATTCTATCAGATAACATCGCGCCACAAGGTGCAAAAACTGAAGATGTTATGGAAGTAATGAATGGAAATGATGCATGGGAATTTATAAAAAAATACAACGGAGACATAAACGAAAAGTTTCTGCAAAAATTGCAGTATGTAGTTACTAAAAATACAAAGTGCAGAATACAAGGAAAATACAGGGACAATGAAGTAATGATTGGCGGATCTGAATGGAAACCGCCCGAAGCAAAGAAAGTCAAAAAAATGATGGAAAATTTAGTTGCAGAATACAACAAGATAAAGAAGACATTACATCCTGTTGAATTATCAGGATGGTTTCATAATCGATTTGTTCAAATACATCCTTTTACAGATGGGAATGGAAGAACATCACGGCTTGTGATGAATTGGATTCTAATGAAAAAGAAATTCCCACCAGTGATTATCAATGTGCAGAATAAGGAAGAATACTACAACGTGATAGAAACAGCAGATACTGGAAACCAAAAGCCATTTGCTGCTTTTCTTGCAAAACAGTTGTTGGAGCAGTATGCAAAATTGGAAGAAACTTTGGATTAAATGAAGAATATCACCAGGAAAATGATTCGCGCCTGATTTCTTTCCAGAGTGTCAGGAGATTATAGCAAATCATCAGATACCAATAAAAAAAGCTAAAACCAATGATATAACGCAATTTTACCTTCTCCTCTTTGAATGCTGATACAACCACAAGCGTAAAAAGAATTGATGAAACGATTACGAATATGGCTACTACAGATAAAAGATCAACACCCATGCTAAAACTATCAACCCAGATATAACGTGCATAATATGGGGCAGTGAGTACAGACCATATCATGATTCCAAAAAGAAGAAAGAATGCAATCAATGCGACAAAATTCATTGGAATAAAGAACATGCCAAAATCACCATAGGTCGGGGAGACAAGACGCCTATATTTCCAATAATTTCTAATGCCACCACGCTGCCACCTGACCCTTTGAAGAATAAGATCTTTCAGACCAACAGGTGGTTCGGTAATAACTTCCGCATCTATGGAGCTTCGTATCTTGAAATTATGAGATTGTATTCTCAATGCAATTTCCTGATCTTCAACAAGATTGTGCTCATCAAAACCACCCACAATGGAAAACACGTTCTTACGAAATATGCTAAATGGACCCGGAGTAACAGGAACTGCATCAATGTAACTAAGCACTTTTCTTGAAAAAAGAATAACCAAATATTCCACTCTTTGAAGTTCTTTTAAAATACCCCCACCCACTTTAATTTTCACTGCAGGAGTAACTGCCATCACATCACCCCCATCAAATAAGGGGAGAATGTTTCGCAACGTATCCGGCTTAAGATAGGAATCCGCATCCATTGTTGCAACCAGTTCACCTTTTGCTCTGGCAATACCATAATTTAGAGCCGCACCTTTACCAGCATTCTTTTTTGTAAAAACCAGAACACCATTGGATTCAA
>JBDRIM010000056.1:0-2579 GCA_043816005.1 Microcaldota archaeon | reverse complement strand
GGCAATAATGGTTGGTACAGGACTTGGAGCTGGAAATGGAATATTGATAAGGAATGGAGCAGTGCTTGAAAAAGTTCAGAAAATAAATGCGATTGCATTTGACAAAACAGGCACAATAACAGTTGGCAAACCGGAAATAGTGGATATGAAGATTATTGATGAAACTGCACTTGAGATTGCGTATAGTTTAGAGAAAGTAAGCGAACACCCGCTTGCAGATGCATTCGTGAAATATGCTGAAAAGAAAGTTAGTGTGCAAAAAATAGGAGGATTTGAAGCAATTCCAGGAAAAGGAATTATGGGAAAAATAGGTAAAAAAGAATGTTACCTGGGAAATGAAAAATTGATGAAAGAAAATAAAATAGATATTTCATCAAATATGATTTCCTGGAAAAATGAAAATGAAGAAAAAGGAAGCACAGTGGTATTGCTGGCAGTTTCTGGAAAGATAATAGGAGCATTTGCAATTGCAGACAAAATACGCGAAGACTCCAGGGAAGCAATAATCAGATTGAAGAATTTGGGTTTGAAAACATATATGATTACTGGGGATAGTAAAAAAGTTGCTGCCGCAGTCGCAGGGCAGGCTGGCATTGAAGAATATTTTGCAGAAGTGCTTCCGGCAGATAAGGCAAAGATTGTGGAAAAAATCAGGGCAGATGGCCAGGTTGTTGCAATGGTTGGGGATGGAATAAATGATGCACCAGCATTGGCAGTTTCTGATTTAGGCATAGCAATGGGTTCTGGAACAGATGTTGCAATTGAAACAGGAGATATTATTCTGATGAAAAATAGCTTGCTAGATGTTGATAAGGCAATCAAACTATCAAAAGCAACAATGAACAAGATAAAACAAAATCTGTTCTGGGCACTGGTGTACAATATAATTGGAATTCCGATTGCAGCGGGCGTACTTTGGCCATTTGGAATTTTGCTTTCACCCATGATTGCAGGAGGAGCCATGGCTCTAAGTTCCATATCAGTTGTAAGCAATTCAGTGCTTTTGAACAGGATTAAATTGTAGGTGCAATGGAATCCATAAAATAGCGAGGTGATAATATGAACAAGATAGTTTTATTGTTAATATTTGGAATGATTATTTTTGCGGGATGTCTAGAACAATCAACTACGACAAATGGATCGGGATCAGCAGTTTCAACAAACAATAATGACAATTCATCCGTACAGATAAGTACTGGAGGTTCGGTAGCTCCGGCAAACCCAACGGTGACAACCACAACAACCCAAGCAGCAGATAAGATAACGATTCAATTGTCAGATGTTAGTAGTACAGTAAAATATTATACCTACAATTCCGGCGGAGTTGCAATAAAATATTTCGCAGTAAAAGGCTCAGATGATAAAGTACGCATTGCATTTGATGCATGTGAAGTTTGCTATCGTGCTAAAAAAGGATATACTCAAGTTGGCGACAGCGTAAAATGCAACAACTGCGGACTTCAATTCAAAATAGATGACCTGGGCACAAAAAACAAAGGTTCTGGATGCTGGCCAGCTTATCTGCCGAATGAAGTTCAGGGAGATAAAATCGTGATAAAGAAAATAGATTTGGAAAAAGGGAAATATCTGTTTTCCTGATTCTTTTACTGTGCATATAGAAATAGTTCTGATTGGGATAGTGACGACCTGTTTTTTGCCATCAGTATTGCCTGTTTTTGATACACAACTTTTTAACTGAACTGAAGATAGCATATTGTAAAAAGTTGTGATCGCTGAGGGAGAGATTTGAACTCTCAAGCCCTTGCGAGCACAAGGTTAGCAACCTTGCGCACTACCAGATTATGCGACCTCAGCAAAAAATAGATATTTTTTGCGTGTCATGAACGAAGCATCGTTCACTCCACAACATGAAAACAAGAGTTTCACGTTAGCTGGGGTCTGGGGACCGAAGGTCCACAAAACCTCAGCACGAATAGCGATTAAACATAATCCAGAGAACTAAACTACTGTTCCCCAACCAGATAATCTCCATCTTTGTCCAACTCTTCTGGAAAGAGCAACACGCATTCCAGAATCAACTACAATGGGTTTTTTCAGCCTTATGATTAATAGACCTTTTTTTCCAATGGTGGCAATTGCACCAACACCAGTTACTGTATGAACATTAACTACAATTGGATCTCCGGGTTTTAATGGTGCTGTTGGAAGATCATTTCGTTTCAAGAGTTCGTGTTTTATCTGCAATTCGGAAATGGCAGACGGGAGCTCACCAGGATGCCCGATCATTGAACCAACAAACGAATCTGATTTTGTAAGTGCAGGATCAAGTGTGGTTCCAACTGCAAGCAAACCACCAGGTAAAGCAGTTTCAATAACTTCGGCTTCTTCCATTATTTTCTTGGCTTCACAGGTAAATGGAATCGGAACTGCACCCTCTTTTTTACTAAGCCCCGGACGTATTTCAATCTTATCCCCAACATGCAGTTCTCCAGAAATAATCGAACCACCCAAAATACCACCCTTTAGTTTCTCTATCGGGGTTCCGGGTTTATTTATATCGAATGAACGTGAAATGTACATACGCAATTTGGCATCCCTGGATCGCTTTGGCGTTAGGA
>JBDRIM010000055.1:0-5865 GCA_043816005.1 Microcaldota archaeon | reverse complement strand
ACCACTGAACAATTGACAGATGAGATAAAAAAAGCACTGAAAGAAAATAACGTGGAAATAATCGTATCATATTTACCAGTTGGTTCGGAAAAAGCAACTAAATTCTGGGCACAAATTTGCTTGGATACGAAAACTGCCTTTGTTAACTGTATGCCAAGTTTCATTGGTTCTGATCCAGAATGGGCAAAAAAGTTTAAAGAGGCAAATTTACCGGTCGTATCAGACGATATCAAGGGCCAAGTCGGAGCCACAATTGTACATAGAACACTTGCAAAATTGTGTGATGAACGAGGAACAAAAATAGAAAAAACATATCAGATAAATGTTGGTGGAAATTCGGATTTCCTTAATATGAAAGAACAGGATAGACTAGTTAGTAAAAAAATAAGCAAAACTGAATCTGTTCAATCTCAGCTTTCAGAAAGACTGCCAGATGACCAGATTTATGTTGGACCTTCTGATTTTATTCCATTTCTAGGTAATACCAAATTAATGTTTATGCGAATCGAAGGGAAAATGTGGGCAAATATACCTTACAATATGGAAGTTAGATTAGAAGTTGATGATAAAGCTAATTCTGCAGGCATAGTAATTGATGCAATAAGAGCATGTAAACTTGGATTGGACAGAGGAATAGGCGGACCATTGCTTGGCCCGAGTGCATATTTGATGAAACACCCGATAGAGCAGATGAGTGATTCTGAAGCCAGAGCAGAATTTGAAAGGTTCATTGAAGGGAAGGAGTATAGAAAATATTGAATTGAAAAAAATGGATTAGTTTTTAGGATAAAACGTAAAAGATGGATCACCTAGAAGGTTATCGCTAGCTTGTAGAGTAAGTCCGTTTCCAGAACCAAGCCACATGGCGTAATTATGTTCGATCCATTCCTGTTTAATTTGTGGATCAATTATTTTAGACGCATAAAACGCTTCTCCTATGGTTTTGCCTTGAGCGATATCTTTATAGAAAATGTAAGTAAATTCTGGGGAAACCACTACTACAGGCCCAGGCGTTTTCTTAATAATCGCTTCATTTATAGAATCGATATCAGTATCATAAAAAGTTCCTACCAAACAGGATGCTGAACCGTAGATAGGAATGATATTGGTAAACGGTTTGGATGGATCGACCCCACCTGCGAGTGTAAATTTATTGGAATCGTGTGCACCAGAAATTTCAAACAGATTTGAACTTAGCAAGTCGCGTATATCTACCAATGGCATGTCGATTCCATTTGGTTTGCTTGAGTCACCACAATGTCTACAAAAATTTCCACAGCTAGACGTTGGATCAAGCTCACCGATAATGAGTTTATCCACCACGCTAAACAACTATGTACAACAATATTTAAATATCATTGGATGTGGATAAAACTAAAACCAAAAGAGTAGATGAAATAAAAAATAATAAAAAAAATTAGACCTTAAGATGTTTTCTCCATTTTCCGATTAAGTCCTGAGCATCTTTTTGGCCACCGAAACCAAATGCTAAACCAGCTGCCAAAGCAACACCATAGACCAATGCCTGTAATACAATTAGGAAGACATTAGTGATTAATGTTGTATTGAATCCAGCTGTGCTCAATCCCATTGTCAAACCAGCATAGATAATAACTGCTTTTGCAGCTCTTGCTACGAATCTAACCAATGAAGATTTTGCATCAAAGTCGATTACGACTTCTTTTACATATTCTCCTATTAATACTGCGGCTAAGATTACTAATACTGCGGCAATCAATGCTGGAGCATAGAAGAGAACAGAGGTAAGGAAAATGCTTAGGGTACCCAACTGTACAAGAGAAACTGCAGTTTGTAAGAACACCAATATGATGTAATACTTCAGAATCTTTGTCAGGACGTCACTAATCTTAACTGTTCCTAGCGCATCGTCCATACGATGTGCTTTAAGATAATTTTCAAGACCGACTACACGCAAAATTCGTGCGAATATTCTGCTTATAATGATTGCAACTACCCATCCAAGTATGAATACAAGGAGAGCTGCTATCAACCCAGGTAGAACACCTGCAATATCATTCACCAAATTTTGAGCAGTCACATTTACTATGCCAGTTAAGGCATCTACGGATAATTCAGCCATAAATTCACCTTAAATGAACAACCTCTTGTAGTTTTTAAGCCTTTTGATAGGTTTTAAATAGTATTTTCACCCATTCAGAACATGCTTCTTTTTTCAGATGTTGCTGTTTTCTTTAAAGAAATTGAAAAGCGTAGTGGTAGGCTTGAGATGACTGATTTGCTTGCCAACCTATTCAAGCAGACTAATGAAAAGGAAATAGACAAATTGATTTACATACTCCAGGGAATCCTTGCACCACCCTATGAAGGAATAGAATTAGGTATGGGTGAACGATTTGCTCTTGAGGCCATTTCGTCAGCATCAGGATATGCAAAAAGCGAAGTTGAAAAAAATTATAAGAAAAGTGGGGATCTTGGAGATAGTGCAGAAGAATTGCTTGATAAGAAAAAACAGACTGCACTTTCAACTACGGATATGGAAATTTCATATTTGTTTGATGCACTCATAAAAATAGCAAAATCATCAGGTTCTGGAAGTCAAGATCTAAAAATAAAGATACTCACAGAACTTTTGAATAATTCAAGCGGACTTGAATCAAGATACATCATAAGGTATGTTACGGGAAGCCTGAGATTGGGAGTTGGTGATCCGACAATACTTGATGCACTTTCTGTTGCACATGCTGGAGACAAATCACTTCGAGAAAAACTGGAACGTGCGTATAATACTTGTTCTGATCTAGGTCATGTTGCCAAAATATTTTATCAAGATCCAAAAAAGATTGAAAAATTTGTAGTTACCCCGTTCAAACCACTCATGCCTGCCCTTGCTGAAAGGGAAAATTCACCCGGGGCAATAATAGAGAGACTTGGAAAATGTGGCATAGAAATGAAATATGATGGCCTGAGGTTACAATGTCATAAAAAAGATGATAATGTAGAAATTTATTCGAGAAAATTGGAAAAAATGACCAGAATGTTTCCAGATATTGTTGAAGCAATATTAAAACTAAAGGCAAAAGAGATAATATTTGAGGGAGAAGCACTTGCATTTGATAATGAAAAAAATAAGTTTTTCCCATTCCAGCAAACAATGCACAGAAGAAGAAAACATGGGATAGATGCAGCATCAAAAGAATTCCCGATGAATGTGTTTGTCTTTGATGTACTTTACATTGATGGAAGAGATATGACTGAAAAATCATATTTAGAAAGAAGAGAAATAATTGAGGAACTATTTGTTAGTAATGTTCTTAGGCCAAGCCAAATGAAATTAGTTAGCAAGACCAATGAACTTGAGAAAATATTTCAGAAGTCTATTTCACAAGGACTTGAAGGAATAATAGCAAAGGATCTTGGTGCCCCTTACACTGCTGGAAAAAGAAAATTTGCCTGGATTAAACTAAAAAAATCATATGGAAAGGCAGTTGATACCATTGATGCTGTGATTGTTGGGTATTATTTGGGTCAAGGCACTAGGGCCGAGTTTGAATTTGGCGGAGTGTTGGTTGCAGTTTACAATTCAGATCGTGGGAAATTAGAAACAGTTGCAAGAATAGGCTCTGGTTTTAGTGAAGAAGAAATGAAGAATTTTAGTGAAATGCTTGGAGAGATAAAAACCAAAAAACCACCAGCAACATTAGATTACTCAGTAGAAAAACCAGATTTCTGGGTGGAACCAAAATTTGTTGTTGAAGTTGCATTTGATGATATTACCAAATCTTCAATGCATACTTGTGGTGCGAAAGGTGGGACAGATGAAAAAGGATTTGCATTAAGATTCCCAAGATTAGTAAAACTACGAGAGGACAAAACAATAAAGGAGATAACAATTACAGAAGAAGTTATCAGGATGTATGAATTACAGGCTGGGAAATGATTTTAATTCTGGCCTGTTTAAGCAAATTATGAAAGTCGAACTAAAAAAAGGGCATTTATCTGATTTCAAAGGCGGATTGTTATGCGTTTTTCTTATGCAGGAAGAAAATCCACCATGGGATGTTAAACCATTTTTGAAGGATATTCCAAAAGAAAGATTTGAGGGCAAACTCCTGCAGACTTATGTTACAGATACTCTTGGCCAGGCTAAATTTGCCAAGCTTCTTGTTGTTGGGTTAGGTAAAAAAGAGGAATTTAGAGTAGACAATTTACGAATGGCAGTTGGAACGGCAGTAAGGTATGCATCCAGCATAAAGGAAAATGAACTCACTGTTTATGTGCAAAGTAAGTTTGTTGCAACTCAAGAATTGAATAATATGGCACAAGCAATAGTCGAAGGTGCAATACTTGCAGCGTATAAATTCTACCATTACAAGACTAAAAAAGATGATTTGTTTGTTGTTGGAAAACTACACGTACTGAGTAAAGAAAATATTAGTGAAGGTATTAGACGTGGCATTGTTTATGCAGAAGCACAAAACTATGCAAGAGAATTAGATGAACAACCAGCAAATGTAGCTAGTCCTGAATGGGTGGCAAATGAAGCAAAAAAACTAGCTAAAAGCCACCATCTTCATCTGACTGTATTGGGTCAAAATGAATTAGAAAAAAGAAAAATGAATGCCATTCTTGCAGTTGCACAAGGGAGCAGTTCTGGTCCACGCCTTGTAAGAGTAGAATATAATAAAGGAAAACATTATCCTGTTTATTGTATTGTTGGTAAAGGAGTTGTCTTTGACAGTGGTGGGATTAGCCTAAAACCATCATTGAATATGCATGAGATGAAATACGACAAGACGGGGGCTATGAATGTGTTGGGTGTAATGAAAGCATTAGCAGGGTTAAAACTTCCAATAAGAGTTATAGGATTCCTGCCTTTAGTTGAGAACATGCCTTCTGGAAGTGCACAACGACCAGGAGACATAGTGAAGTCATACAATGGCAAAACAATTGAAGTGCTTAATACTGATGCAGAAGGAAGATTGATTTTGGCAGACGCATTAGCTTATGCTGCTGAAGAAAAACCAAGGTACATGATAGACATGGCAACCTTGACGGGTGCAATGGTAGTAAGTCTTGGAAAGCATGCTATAGGAATGTTCTCAAATGATGACACACTTGCAAAAACACTTGAAGATGCTGGTGTAGATGTGCATGAAAAAGTATGGAGACTTCCACTTTGGCCAGAATATAGTGAAATGATAAAATCTGATTTTGCTGATATAAAAAACATATCAGGAACTGGAGAAGCTGGTTCGATAACTGCAGCTGCATTCCTAAAAGAATTTGTAGGAGAAACCAAATGGGCTCATTTGGATATTGCGGCAGTTGGAAATATCAAAACCCCCCATTCATATCTAGATAAAGGAGCAACTGGAATTGGGGTTCGGTTGGTTACTGAAACATTAGTGAAATTAGCTAAGAAAAAATAATCAAAGTGGAATAAGTAGAGCAGCATGACCTAACGTACTATTATTCGGTGGGTAAAATGCTTCGCCCTTATACCCAAGGGCAAACAGCCTTCCAAAACCTTCTTTTATTTCACCCGGCCTCCATGCCGAATGCAATTCTTGATGATAAAAATCTGCCAAGCTAAGCAAATCCAATACTTCCATATATTTTCTGAAGAGCCTCTGATCTGAACACGACTTTGAGAATACCGGATGCGCAATTAATTCCTCAGAACTAAAGTTGCCGCCTTTTGCCCTCAAATATTCTTCAAATGATAAAATTCTCGAAGGGTGAGTTTCTTCTTTTATTTTTTCCAATGCTTTTTCATTGTAACATATCCCGCCATCACTGAGTTTTCCTTGCATTGAAATTGCCATGTCATCGTAACTATCAAATGGATTGCCATCATAAAAGAACACTCTCCCATCAGTATGC
>JBDRIM010000054.1:0-47341 GCA_043816005.1 Microcaldota archaeon | reverse complement strand
GTGCCCAGAATTTAGTTGCTTTTTCCGAACCAACTGGTAAATATGATACGATTATTTCCACGTTATTTTCTTTCAGTGCTTTTTTTATCTCATCTGTCAATTGTTCAGTGGTTTTATTGCTTTTTATCGGCTTTATTTTGTTTTCAACCCAGAGCCCAACCCCGTCAAGTGCAGGTGTTTCATAAACAATAGCGTTTGTCTTTGGCATTTTTTCTTTTACTATCCATTTGACCATGTTTGGGTATTCATAAATCGCTTCATTGATTGTTTTGCCAATTTTGTTTTCCCCGACATCAAAACCAACGACAAATTCAATATCATGGATAGAATAAGGCCCTACACTTGCATGCATAACACCAATGACTTCCTGTTCTGGGTGTTGTCTATAATATTCTATACCCTGTACTAATCCAGCAAAACAATTCCCAACACCAACAACTGCACATTTTATTTTTCCCATAAACATCACCTAAAACTTCGCCTAGCGAAATTTTCAACAACAAAAAACAAATATTTAACAAATGTTAAATAGTCAAAATATTTTAAATACCTTCACTCTTTCGGTTTGTTACTATACCTCCCCTTTTATTCCTTTTTATACAACACTAATTCATGCCTAGGAGATTGAGACAGGTTTCTATTGCAATTCCCGAAGTTCATGCCTGTCTTCCACAAGTCCAAAAAGTTTTTGGCAGAAATATGCGACATACGCAACATGCAGTCACACCTAGTGCTACAAAGCCTCACGTATTTGATCTGACTGCAGCAGCAATAATTGCATATGGATCTGATGGTGAGCTTGTTGATAAATTTATTTTACTTCTCTGGGCACAAGAAATGGTGCATCAAAGAGACTATGAAGGAAGTTCTAGAGTCCTTTTACATGCCAAAAGATTCGATCTTTTTAAGCGCCTGCCAATCATTTTGGATAATGAGGGTGTTCCATGCCTTAGAACAACCCAAGAGTTAGTTGATGCAACCGGCACCTATGTTTCTGGGTCTGATTCTCATCGTCGTTCACAAGGAGTTATTAGAACTGCACTTACAATTCTTGAAAAGGCAGCTGAATTATTCAAACTTCCTTCTGTTGCTGGAGCCACTGCTAATATGCAACTATGGGGACATATGAGTCATCGTAATGCACCAATAGTCTTTGATACTTTTTCAACTGGTCTTTCTTTTAGTCTGTTAAGACGAATGAATGATTTGGGCGGTACGTGTACTGTTAATGATCTTATCACCCCGTTAACTCATTACGGTAAAACTTTTGGTACTCTGGATGGTGTTGGCTCACCAATGAGTGTAAAACCAATACTTAGAAAACTTGCACAGGAAGATCTCATTACTATAAGAGCATTAGGTAAAGGTAATGGTACCTTTTATTCATTGACCGAACCATTACAAACAGCTGTAGCAGATGCAATTTTACATAGGGTTATTCCAGAATCTCTTCGTCAGATGCTTCTAGGCGAATATATGGCGGATAGATACAGAATGTTCGAATCAACTTACCAGCTTGTTGTATGGAGAACAGAAATCTATCGCTTACATCACGTTTCCGGTATGAATCCTCATGCTATTGCTCGTCATTTGTGCGGTGTTCATGCATCAGAAGATCGTGTAATGGCAATGGATGCTCGCATTAGGGATGCCCTTCGAAAGCCAATTATCCCACAGTGGATTTCAGATGCCACTGCAAGAGAATGTATTGAAAGATTGAAGGGTGAACAACCAGATGCTGGGCGTTGGCTTGAAGTTAATCCTAGTTATCATAAACTATCATAATTCCAATATATTATAAAAATCAATATTATAAAATCTCTTTATGCCTGACAAAACACAACCACTTATTGTTGAATTAGAACAAATTCACGATTGTACTTCAATTGCGGTTACTGATAAACTCAAAGATGTTAAAGTCAAATGGTTGGCAACAATAGGACAGGATGAAAAAACAATAACTAATCTTTTTGAGATTGATACTTCACATCTTCGTTCGGTTGTTGATTTGTGGAAAAACCAACACAAAGTCAAAGAAGTCTCAATAATTATTATAGGGACTCACAAATCCCAGATATCTGTAAGACAAAGCAAGGATCTTGCTACTGCACCTGCATTAGCAAAAACAAAAACCATGTGGATCGAACCAACATGGACCGAAGCAGGTGTAGATCATGTGACTATGCTTGCACCAAACTTTAAAAGCCTCAAAAATTTTATGGATTTGGTAAAAGAACAGGGGTATGACCTTAAGATAAAATCAAAAAGATATCTTGAACAATCCCAATCAGTTTCATTAGACAGTTTTAGAACATCTGGTTTTTCAAAGTTAAAATTTGCAAGCGAGCTTTTAACTGATCGTCAAATGGAAGCATTTGATATTGCCTGCCGTTATGGTTATTATGAAGAACCCAAAAAAATCAGCATAGAAGAAATGTCAGCAAAACTCGGGATTGGTCCGTCTACCTGCTCTGAATTGCTTAGAAAAGCAGAGAAAAAATTACTCCCTGTTTTGAATGATATTTTGCGAATTATGAGGTAGAATTTATTCGGTTACAACTGGCGCAATCATGTCTAAAACCAGTGGAAATTTGTAAAAACCCGAATCCGTATCAAGATGACCTCCATCATGGATACTGTGGAAACTAGCACCAAGTCGTTTTGCCATAGCGAAAATATCAACATGAGATGAAAATGGATCATTATCAGATGTCAGTACTTCGATACGTCTGACTTTTTCTGCAACTCGAGCAAAAGTTCTATCCAAACCATCAAAGAAATGGCCTAAGAAACCATACCCTTTTTGGATTACGACAGGCCGAGTACCTGGAGATACCAAAACTAATAATCCAACTTGTTCAATTCGCTTTTCACTAGCCAACAACTGCAATACAGTTGGGCATCCTAAAGAAAGAGCAACTAACGCCGAAGTTTCATTAATAACTGGCATACTTCTATTCAATGCTTCAAGCCATGCTATTGTTCGACGATTCGAACAATGGCAGTCAGGAAGCTTGCTTCCTGACATGCTGCTAATTTTGGTTGTCCAGTTTTTTCAGGTAAATCAGGATAGTGTACTTGCATACCTAAAGATTTACATGATCCAGCTAGATTATCCAATGCTGGTTTTCCCGTAACATGCATATAACCGTGAACAATGCCCAAGTCGGCGAAATTTGCTTTGCGAACTAGAACTGCCATATGGTTTTAGTGTGGGAATCTGTTTATAATTCTGTTTATTGTTCATCATATGCGCAAGGGTTGGAAGGAGCCGAATCCACTTAACCCCAAAGTTTTTATGTACTTTTTTTCAAGGGGTTCGAGGGGATGTGCCCCTCGAATAAACCAAAACCGTTCTACAGCGGTGTTACTCTATTATATGGTTATAGAGAGTAAAATAACATGAATTCTGAAATCTATTCTACTTTTCAACGTTTATGGCAATCCACGCTCTCGTTTTTTTGGGGCAAATCCAAGAACGAATCACCAAACCACCGAATCCAGATAAGGAGGTCAAAATTATGGCACTCGAAACTTATGAAATAGTTAATACTGCGTGGAAATCAACTTCTAAAATTCTATTTGGGCAGGAAATCGGGGAGTTGAAGGACTTTGCAGAATATATGCATGTTGCAGTACCCGGAAAATCTGTAGTCTCTACATTCTCCGGAAAATCAGTCTGGGTAGCATCCAACAGTTACTCATAAAAGGCAAAATTTTTTGATTATGATAGTGAATTAACACACTTCAACAATCTTGCATCAAAACCACTTGATATTAACAGTATAAAGGATATCGATTCCATCTTACACGCCGTAGGCGAAAAGTTTGTTTATGGCGGCAACAAAATCCTTGGAAATTCAAAATACATAGAGAATTCTGATGCAATAATCGATAGTACTGGGGTATTTAATTCTTCAATCGTAGAGCGTGGAAAGTATATTGCCTATAGCTATCTTGCAAGAGAGAGTGAAAACTCTTTTGCATCAATGTCTAGTGGACAATCAAAATACATTCTACGTTGCTGCTACAATAATTCCCTAACTCGCTGTTTTGAAGTTTCTACTTCTGTTCGTGCATCAGACTGCTATCTTTCTTATAATCTGCTCAACTGCACAGACTGTTTATTCACTTTCAATGAACGATCAAAAAGATACCTGGTTGGTAATATCCAGCTTGATCGGGATCGCTACCTTCGTATCAAGACCCAACTTATTACTGATCTTTCTGATGAACTTAAAAGAAAAAAGAAATTGGAATATTCGATAATAGATCTAATGAAACTGTCGTGATAATATGATTGAAATAGAACATGCATTTGGAGAAATCACAGCACTTCTTCTTGGTCAAAAACTTAGCAATATCGATGATTATGGAGACTGGCTTGGAAAGCACGTACCACTACCAACTCTTGCAAAATCAATAGTAAGTGGCAAAGATGTTTGGATCCCACCAACAATGAACTATTTTGACAAACCATTCAACAAATCCAAAATCATTTCAATGGAAGAAATGGACAGGGTAAACGTTTCTCCATTCATAGCAAAAGATATTGAAACTGCAACTATAGGCGAACTAATGACTAAATTTATCAAACCACTTTCTTTTTTCTGTGGTAATTTTAGATATCAAGAATATGAAAACATGGAAAAAGTAAGTGGTGGTGGGGGCGGAAGAAATGTCTATGTCGGAGAAGATACTTATTTAGGAGTCAAGAACATAGGATTCTCAAATTATACATTATATTGCGAAAACATGTTCGGCTGTTATGCACTAACTAACTCACAATTTTGTATTCATGCATACCGATCAATTTTGTTATCAAGATGTTTTGAAGTAGATTCTTCGTCTAATTGCCGTGATCTTCTCTTTTGCCACAATTGTGAAAATGTAAGTGACAGTATGTTCTGTTTTAATGCAAAAAATCTCAAAAATGCAATTGCCAATGTACTTCTACCTCAGGTGAAATACCGTGAAATTAAAGAAAAAATACTTGCAGATATAGGAAAAGAATTAACAAAAACAAAAAATCTGAAATATGATATTTTCAATATAGGTGATAGTAATGGATCCTGAACTAAATAAGCCATTGATGCAATCTAGCGTCAATATTTGCCAAGCAGAGCTTGACAACTCGTGGAAAAAAACATGCAAGGTTTTACTTGGTGAAGATATCGGTGACCTGATCGAGTATGAGGGCTATCTAAAAAAATATACGGATCCAATCGAAAAAAGAAAATCAATTCTGAGTGGTCGAGATGTTACCATTTCATCTCACCGCATATCAAAAAACGTTCCAGTCATTGGTCATGAGGAAATGATTGAATATGAAAAAAAGACATTTACTTTCCCATTCAATGTAAATGAAATTAAAGATATTGATTCAATACTTGAAACAATAAAGGAAAAAGTTTGTTATGCTGGTAACACCATCCTTGGGAATTCACGCAATGTTATAGATTCGCATCGTTGCGTTAATACCTCATACGCTTACGGCTGCCAAGATGTCTACGATGGCAAATATGTTGCATTTACAACATCCATCAGAAGCCCGGAATATTCATTTGGTTGTTGTTTTGGTGGTGAAATCCAATTCTGTATCAAGGTTTTAGATCCACACAAACAAATCAGATGTCTGGAAACATATCATTGCAATGTTACATCAGATAGTTATTATTCTGCCAGTCTTGAAGATTGTACGAATTGCCTCTTTTCTTTCAACCAAAGAAACAAACACTATCTTATTGGAAATGTTCAACTTACGAAGGATAAATATGCAGAATTGAAATCGAAATTGGTTAGTGAAATAAAAGATGAACTTAAACAAAAGAAAAAAATTCCATCAGTCATTGAGATAATAAGTGGAAAAGGTGAATGGAATGGATAAACTCGAAGCAGATCTTGAAAAAAATTTTCAGACGATAACTACAGTTGTTTTAGGTAAACGACTTACTAATTTTAAAGAATATGAAGCATGGCTAACTGAAAATGTATCTACTAATGAGTATGGCAAATCAATCATGAGCGGCGAAAAAATCTACCTTCCCCCATTTGATTTCTATCGTGATATAAAACATAATATACTTACCATCGAAGAAGGATATGACATCCAGGGTAAAAAACAACTCTCTCCAACTGAGCTAGGACAACTTAGTTTTTCAAATGCAAAAAACACTCTGCAAAAAATATCAACTGTTACTCCTAATACTAAATATGGCGAATGTAGTAACCTTGCCGATTGCGATTTTTACTACTCCTCTCATTATTGCTACAAGTCAGTTGCCATGGTTCGGTCAAAATATTGCTACTACTGTTTCTGGCCAAGACAATCAAACTATAGCATTGGTACGTCGTATACTTTCTCTTCTCAATTTTGCATCAAATGCTACAATTCAGAGAATCTCAACCGTTGCTTTGAGATGAGTGATTGCAGCAACTGTACAGATTCATTATTCTGTCACAATTGTGAAAATCTAAACAACTGCATGTTCTGTTTCAATGTAAAAGCCAAAAGGTATGCCATTGCAAATGTCGAAGTCGGAAAAGAACGATATACTGAAATCAAACAGTTGATTCTAGATGAACTAACCAAAAAACTTGAAAAAGACAAAAAATTAAAATTGAATATCTTTAACCTCGGGTGTGGTAATGGAAATTAACTCTACTCCCAATGCCGACATTAATACTGCATGGAAAAAGACATGTAGAGTGCTGTTTGGTGAAGATATAGGCGATTTAACCGAATATGAAAATTGGCTTTTGAAATATGTTGAACCATTTGGTATGGAGAAATCAGCTATTTCTGGAAAAGAAGTTATTGTTTCTTCTAAAAATGTCTGTCATGGTGCCAAGTTTCTCAGTCTTGATGAAACCGGTATCTACATGGAAAAAATTGGCAATGTCACATTTAATGTAAATGACATCAAGGACATCGATTCTATCATCGGTACAGTACGTGAAAAAGCATATTATATTGGTAATGTTGTGCTTGGTAATTCACTTAATGTTGAAATCACTAATCGTTGTATAAATTCTTCATTCATCTACAAAACCCAAGATGTTTATGATTGCAAATTCGTCGCATGTTCGTCTGTTCTAAGATTTGCCGAGTACATTTTTGGTGGTAATGCCATCGGCGAAGGCAGCAAATTTAATATAAAAACTTTTGAAACATACAAAAATGTTCGTTGTATGGAAACTATTCGAAATTATGTTGCGTCTGATTGTTATTTCACTGGTAGTCTAGAAAACTGCACCAACTGTATGTTTTCATTTAACCAAAGAAACAAGAGCCATAGGATTGGCAATCATCAATTCACACCTGAAGAATATCACAAACTAAAGGAAAAACTAATTCAAGATATTCGTGACATGCTCAAAGCGAAAAAAACAATACCGTCCCTCATAGACATAATTAATGGTGATGCTCATGGATGAGATAGAAAAAGCATTCCAGGAAACCACCTCAATTCTATTCGGTAAAAAATTATATAATTTGGAAGATTATCGGACATGGCTTTTGGAATCTGTTGGCAAGGCATTATACACAAAATCCCAGATAAGTAATAACACAGTTTATGTTCCGGACATTATATTTTACAGTTCAATAAAGAAGAACATGGTTACTCTAGATGAGTCAGTTGAGCTTGGTAAACGGCAACTTTCAGAAGAGGATACAAAGATACTAACCTTGGCAAATGCTTCTGAGAAATTGAAAGATATCAAATTTGTGACTTCTGATGTTATGCTTGGTCAGAATCAAGATCTAAAAAAAACATCAACCTATATGAATGCTCAACACTGTTTCGATGGAGTTTGGTATATCAACTCAAAATGCGATGCCTACTGCTTTTGGCCTAGAGAATCAGAATACTGTTTTGGTTCGCATTTTATATTCGCATCTAATTTTTCTATAAAGTGCTATAATTCTGTAAAGTTGGCCAGATGTTTTGAATTAAGTGATTGTAGTACTTGCACTGACTGCTATTTTTGTCACAATTGTGAGAACTTGAACAACTGCATGTTTTGTTTCAATGTAAAATCACTGAGGTATGCAATTGGAAACATAGAAGTTGGTAGAGAAACCTATCTCAAGATAAAGGAAAAGATAATTGGAGAAATTGCAAACAAGATAGAAACTGAAAAAAAGCTAGAGATGAACATTTACAATATTGGATGTACGTTTTATCATTACGGGTATTTTGTCTTCCCAGTACTCACAATTAGCATTTTTTTGTTTCTTGGAAGATATATACTCAACTGAAGCATAAGCGCCAATCCTGCAATCCCAGAATATTCGCATTTTATGTTGTTTGCTTGCGCAATTTCCATTGCTTCTTCCAAATAACCTTCCTTAAGCAAATGGACACTTGTTTCAGGACCACAAAAAGCAGAATCCTGATATAATCTTATCCATTGTTCATCATAATGAACAAACGGAAGATGCTGTGAATAAAGTTTTGTTGCTTTTGTATTCGGGTTGTTTGTTGTTGCCCCAAGAAAATTACACTTTCTCAGCACATTTACATGACCTTTGAATCTTGGATCATGATGAGTAGTTGAAACTTCTTTTTTGTTTACATTGAGTATGTTTTCATATAATTTCCCAGTTCCAAATGGAACGAAACAATACTCTGGTGAGTTGTTAATGATCTCATAACTCAGCCAATCATAAAATCTAGTACTAGGATCAAGAGCTTCATTTGATGTTATGTCAAAACCATCTGGATTGTTTGTAAGTTCGAGAATATCCTTCCAGTTCAGTTCCTTTACACTCAAATCTGTTTTATAAATTTCACACCCGATTTTTTTCATGGATGCAATGATCTTATTGTCAAGTCTCTCATCAATAAGTACCTTCAAGTTAGGTAATCTATAGGTTTTCAGAAGTATTTGGATTGCAATTGCAGCAGAACCTGATGATATTATTGACATTTGAGGTAATTGTCCTTTTCTTTGGCCTAGTTTTTTAGCAAGTAAAAATCTTCTATATGTAACAACTATCTCCCATGCCATCCTATCCTTATGTGTGCCTGTTGGATTGTAACTCTCATCCTTCAGCCAGACATTGTTGAAACCAGGAACGTCTATTTTATGTGTTGGAGTTGCAGGAAATTTTGGACTTTTTGGAGGAAATTCAGGATTATCAGGATCATTTTCAGAGCGGACAACGATTGAACGCAAGATTTTTTCTTCTGTTTGCGTTAACACCATGTACTCACTCCACCTGTGAAAATTTAAAAACTACTCTTTCTTCTTTTTCTTAGATTTTTTGTGTGGCGAATCTTCTGATTTTTTTTCTGCTGCATTTGTTTTTTTTGTTGTATTAGAACTCTGATGTTTTCCACTACTATCAAAATTTTGCAATTTTGCCATCGCTTCCTTAAGCTCCTGTTTTAGTGCTTCAATTTCTGTTTCCGGAGGTGGTGCATTTGCTGAATCACCAGACGTTGGTTCAAGTACCTTTGGCATCTCTGGCACCTGGAATTGTTGTTTTGGTATATCTCCTCTAAGCTTTGCCTTTTCAAGCTGATAAATGGCATCTGGAGTCTCTACCAACCATGGGCTTTCGGTCATTGGTTCTGGCAATTCTGGTTTTTCCTCTTTTTCTTCGTCAGGTTCATTTTCTTGTGTATAATTTGGTTCATCAGGTTGTACCATTCTTGGTTGAGCTTCCTGTTGCTGTGCAACTGACATTCTAGGTAATGGTTGCGCTGGTGGTCCATCATTTAGTGCTTGATTCTGGAAAACATTTTCCATCGGTTTTGATCTCAATACTCCTGGTGCTTCAGGCGGTGGTGTTTTTTCTTTATACGGTTCAGCTCCATCTTCTCGTAATCCCCACTTTCTTGCATCTACTATTTTGAGCTTCATTGGAAGCAAATATTTTACACCATCAAATAATCTTACTATACATTCTCTTTGGTGAAGTCGAACAAACATCTCTTTTTTCGATTCTTCCAATTCAGTGGTGGCTCGTGATTTTTTAAAATACTCCTCGACTTTTATCTCCATAATAGAACTAAGCATAGTAGCATCCTGTCTATTTATTTTGAATGCAATGATGTTCCTAGCATTTGATACAATTGAATCAAGAACTTCTTTGCTAAGTTGACCTAAATACTGGCAGGAAAGATAGGCAAACAAATTGAATTTTCTTGTTTCTGATAGAATGTCCTTGGTAACTCTTGTTTCCACTCTTGGGAATTCATCAACAACAAGTACTGTTGGTTTGTCCATTAATTTTCCAGTAATGGCTAATATGTACATCTGGTTTATGACTGCACCAGCAAGGAAACTAATCATCCTTCTTCCGAAGAATTTCGGATCAAATGCAACAACTGTTATCCTATTTTGCTGAATTGCTTCTAAAAGTCCCTCACGTTTCTTTTCTTTACCTAAGTATAACTGATACTCGCCTACGAAGTTCAAAATAGGCAGAATTGCATTATTGAAATGATGTATATGTATGTCATTATATTCTTCATCAAAGAATCTCTTTACCTCATCATTATCGCACATGCTTACATACTCTGCTTTAATTGAAGAATCAGTAAGCAGTAAACTTATGTTGTTCAAATCAAGTTTGTTTATCGATGAAAGAAGGTGAACTGTATAGAACAACACTCTTTCTGAATATTTATTTTCCTGACCAATTGATGAAGTAATTAATTGAGAAACAAGCTGAGTAAGCATTGGTGATTTATCTCGTCCTACGTCCAAAGGCTCAACGTAATTGTCTATAAAATTGATTATCTTAGCATGAGGGAAAAGCTTAGCAAATTCTCCGTGTGGGTCAACAACTACTATTCTTGTATTGTCTTTGTATTTGGCTTCCAATGCTTTTAGCAAAACAAACAAACCTTTACTTTTTCCTGAACCTGAAGTTCCTGCTATTATAGTATGCTGAAGCGGATCGTAATTATCTACACCAATACTAACTCCCGTTTCTTCGAAAACAGGAAATTTGGAACTCATGTAAATTTGTTTTGGTAATGGTTCCAGAAGTTCAATATAAATGGATGGATTTTTTTCTAAATTAATCTTCAAGAATTTGTGTGGGTTGGTGACAATCACTTGGCCTTTTTGTCCATTTTCACTTACCAAAGAGCCGCTTGCAACAAACTGTCCCATGAATTTAGTGACATGTAAGGTCAGCTGTTCTATCTTTTCTTTCAGTATGAAATCAAGAAGATCATATTTATTTCCATCAATAACATACATTCTCGGAACAGGGAAAAAGGAGCCCTCAGATAATTTCAGGAGGCTTGGATCGCACATCCTGTATGGAAAAATCAGTGGAGAGATATTCTGAAGGCAGTCCTTTTCCTTTACATAGAATTTTACTGTATTAATATTTCTTTTTACGACTAACGTGAGTGCATTTAACGAGAATAAATCTGAGAAGTCGATAAAACCAAGAAACGGAAATCTTGATTTAGTGACCCTGTTGAATAAATTCTTCACATCTTCCTCCTCTACTTTTTCAGAATAGAGGTGGACCTCTCTCACTTCCATATTCCCACACCAACTATCTCTTTTTTCAAGTATATATCACTAGTGCCGCTGTAGAACGGTTTTGGTTTGTTCGAGGGGCACATCCCCCTGAATCCCTGATGGAAAAAAGGGCACAACTCACTATTTGTGAATGTCCTCGAACGGCATTCCGTTCGAGACTGTTTTGAACTTTGTTCAAGGCAATCTGCGGTTTCACACTTCCCTCTCGTAATACACAGTTCGTTAATCACTACCATCACCTCGGTTCAAGGAAAAAATATTCCATTTTAAGGATTTTTTTGATTGAAGCTCATCATATATCTGGTTCTGGAGCATTGTTTTGATTTTTTTGTAAGATTCTGGTTGGAGTGAAAAATTCCCAATGGCAGTTTTCAAATTCTTGACATTAAAACAAAACATTGAATCCCGAACATTTTCACAATTATGAGAGAAATAAACGTCTGTGCATGAAGAACACGAATCCACTTCAAAACATCTAGAAAGTTTTACTGAATCATAGCATTTCATGGAGAAATTTGAATCAAAAACAATTCCACAACCAAAACAATTCTCAGAACTTCTTGGCCAGGAACAGTAACCACAGTTTTTGCTATAAACACAGATAACTGAACGATAGCAATTTGCTGCTGAAGATCCCCACTGGCATTCTATTAGATTAGTATTTGTTCCAGTCATTTCTTCTGGTGGGAAATAAGCTATTTTACCTAGTTGTTCAGGTGCATTTGCTAGGTCTAGTTTTTCCGCTTGCTCGATGGTTATTGCGATTTTCGCCAGTTCCCTGGCTTCTTTCAAAGTTACTATTCTGTTTTTTGGCAACTGCGCCAAACCAGGCCACTCAGAAAGCTGGACTGGTTTTTTACTCAACACTGATTTTACAGAATAAGGAACCACAATATGCGATTTCAGCCATAAATCGTAATCTTCCATTTTTTCCGGGAGTTTTTTATTCAGTAGAAGCTCGGAGGTTTTTCCGAATGCACTATCCACTACTGAGCGGTCGTTATTTGTTTCGTCATCTGTTCTTTTTCGTCCCGTTTCAATTCCACCCAAATCAACTGGTTCTTTTGATACAAGATCAACTAAAGAAGGTAGTTTTTTGTTTTTGATTAATTCTTTTCGCATCTCCGAAAGTAGTTTTTTCTTTATTTCTTGAAATTTGTCTTTTGGAAGTTGTAAGTTTCCTATTATATTGGATTTACCCTGGAGATTAAATGAAAAAATAGCATCATTACAACCGTCCAATCCAAAAGAGTAATAACAATCTGTGCAACTGGCACTTTTCCACAATTCAAAACTTCGTGCATTCTTGAAAAGTATACAGCATCTTATGCAATATTTTGATTCTCCCCCTTCATTTGTTCCGAATATGTTTTCGCATAGTCTAAGATATTGCGAGTACGCTATATTCTTACAATCACTAACTTTTACAGAATCATAGACGTAAAAACTATTAGTTACATTGGAACTTTTTTCAACAAATTTTGAATTGCCCAAAACAACATTTCCACAATAAACTATCCGTTCTTGAACTGCATCTACTATGGAATCCATATCCTTTATTTCATTAATGTTTAATGGTTCGAATTTTTTGTTTATGTCTATCTCGTTCATTGCCATAAATTTAGCATCGTCAAAATACTCACTACTGGAAAAAACAGTGTCCACACCAGAAATCGAAGATTTTTTTACAAATCTGGGATTGTTCAGTTCGATTAGCCATTCTTTGTAATCACTAAGCTCACCAACATCTCCACCAAACACTAATCTCGAGGTGGTTTTCCATTCTTTACCGAGCTCGGCTTGGCAAATATTGACGTCTACAGGCGTTAATTTTTTGTTTAATTCATTATAACTTTCCATGTATTGAACTGGATTCTCATCGCATATAGAAATAAGCTGACATATGTCAGTTTTTTCTGTTTGAAGGGGCAGTGCCCCTTCGTATCCCCATCGCAAAGCGATCAACAAACTAAAGTGAAAAAACATCTAAATCCACCTCTTTCTTTTGTTCAAGTTTTTCCACTATCCAGTTTTTCAGGTCAGTTTTTGTTTGTTGATACTTTTCCCGGCTTATCGGGGTGTTTCCAATTGCATTTCTCAAATTTTTTACATTAAAACAAAACATAGAATCATGTACATTTTCACAATTATGACAGAAGTAACAATCCGAGCAATAACCACAACAGTCTATTTCAAAACATCTTGCGAGTGAAGTACATGAATAGCAGTTAATACTAAAATTTGAATCAAACGGCGAATCGCAACCAAACAAATACTGGGAATTTCTTGGCCAGAACGAGTAACCACAATATTTAGAATATTCTGTGACTGAACTTCTGTAACAATTGGACGATTCGATTGAAACTGCACAATTTATCTGATTCTGGTTGGTGCCTTCTAATAACTCCACATTGAAAAATGCAAGGTAGCCTATTTTTTCATGTACATTTTTTAGGCTCAGAGATTGTGCGTCTTCTTTACTAATGCTTGTACGGTTCCCTAATCCCTCTGCATCATCTGCGTTTAGCAATCTCTCTCTTGGAAGTTTTGGATAGTTTGCATAACTGGCAGTGAAGAGCTCTTGGCCATTTACTGCAGAAAATCGTGTTTCCACTCCTCTAGTGTGCCTTGTAAGCCATAATGCATAATCATCAATACTCCCACTAAGAGTTTTCCCAAAAAGCACTTTAGTTGTTTTTGAGAATGCATCTTCTATCCCTGATTTATTTAATTTTGATATTGGTGCATTTTGAACAGCAACTGTTGACACTTTGACTTTACTCTTTTCTACTAGCTCGATAAGTGATGGGAGCCGTTTTTTCTTCATGAGTTCTTCAGCCATTTCAGACAGAAGTTTATTTTTTATAGCATCATATTCGGATGCTTCCAATACTAGGTTGCCAATCGCATACCTTCTGCTTTTTAGATTGAATGAAAATATACAATTCGAACAGTTGTTCAGACCATATGAATAATAAGAATCAGAAGTATTCTGGCTCATCCAAACCTCAAAACAACGCCTGTTACGATGTATTCGACTACATCTTATACAATGTGATGATTCATCCACTGCATTACATCCAAAACAGTCCTCGTTCTGCCTGCCGATGGTACAATGGCTCAAGTATTTTGAATTCCCAAATCTAGCAGTTTTAAAAATGTAAAAACTGTCATTTATGTTCGAGCTGTTCTCAATATAACCTGATTTTCCAAAGACTATGTTGCCAGAATAATACCATCTTTCTGATATGGCTTCTACTAAGGAATCAATATCTTTTATTTCGTTAATCTCTAGTGGTTCAAACTTTTGACTAAAATCTACTTCATCAAATGCTATCCATTTCGAATCAGAGTGGTAATCTGTAGGTGCAGATATTACCTCTTTGCCTGAAAGATTTGATTTGTGGTAAGTAATCGGCTCAGTAAGCTCCATAAGCCAAGGTTCATACTCTAACAACCCTCCGACTTCTTGATTAAAGATCAATTTGCATGAGCTATTCCATCTCTTTTCTAACTCACGAAGTGTTTGGCTATTACTCATACCAACCACCTTTTGCATAGCTCACGCTAATCGTTGTAAATCTAACCATAACGCCCTCCTTTTTATCTGTTAATTTTTACTCTACTCGTCTAAACATATTACGCTTGCCGTGTATTTAAATAATGTTGGTGATACTTATCACCACAGATCAAATGTACGAAAACACTCTCACAAAAATTGGCCTTACAATAAATGAAGTTAAGGTCTACGAAGCATTAATCCGAATGGGGCAGGCGCCCATAGAAAAAATAGCTGCACGGTCCGGAGTTCATAGAAGAAATATTTACGATTCCATTGCAAAACTATTGGATAGGGGGCTAATCTCAGAATTAGTAGTTCTAGGAAAAAAAAATTACATTCCAAGAGATCCAAGTAGGCTGGTCGATATACTTACCGAAAAACAAAATGAACTTGGTACTATTCTTCCTTCATTGCAAGAAGAATATCGAAAAGTGAGAGAAAATGAGGAAGCTTACTTTTATAGGGGTATAGAAGGATTCAAGAATTATCTAAATGATATACTTGAACAAAAAGAGACAGTTTATTTCATGGGTGCAAAAGCATTTTGGCTTGATCCAAGACTACAGTACTTTCTTCCTAAATTCGATACCGAACGAAAAAAACTTGGTATAAAATTTATGCACATCTTTGATTATGAAGTAAAAAAGAAGAAACCGGAAATTCTAGAATTTGTGGGAAAACCATACAAATTTTTACCAAAACAGTATTCAAGTCCAACTGCTGTAGATATTTTTGGAGATTATGTAGTTAGCTTTACTGGAGTTGAGGTCGGAAAACTAGGTGATAATCCTGTTCAGTTTGTAGTAAAGAGCAGACGCCTAGCTGATGGTTACAAAAAATTCTTTCGATTTATGTGGGACATGCTGTAAGATGTTTTAATCACTAATTTCATCTAAAAGATTCTGAAGTACTTTACTCTCAGCCTTTCTTAAATTCTCCTGTAAAGTTCTTCTTTTTATCCCCAATCTTGCTGCAAGTTCTTCCAAATTAGTTTGTTTTGGCCATGTATAATATCCCATGGAAATTGCGGAAACAATTGCCTGCTGCTGTTTTGGAGTAAGCCCGAATTTCATATTGCTATTCGGTGTATTTTTAATCGAAAATGTTTTTACTTCACCAATTTGTTCTAATTCACCAAGTAATTTTTTGGTATCATCTGGTTTTTCTGTGAATAAAGAATAAGTTTCATAACCGTCCTTTCCATAACAAGCAGAAGTTACTGTACATCCACTTCCCAAAACTGCATCATAAGAAGTTTTAGGTGCCTTCCAACTAACATCTACTATTGCAGTTGTGCTATCTGAAGTAAGTAATCTAGCATCACTTACTGAAGAAGAAATCTTTTTTATAAACGCACCAATAAGTTCTTTTCTTGGTGTAAAAATACGATAGCTGGCTCTGTTTATTTTTGTGCCAGATTCCAACTCACAAACTCTCGCACTGATCTCTCGTACTTGTAGTTCTGGAAAGTTATTTATCGCATCAGTGAACCAACAATCATGATGGAAAACACCGATTTCGCAGAATTTCATATTGTTATTTAGTGCAAAACCATATTTAAACATTTGCTCCACATATATTTACTTTTAAACACTATTCCTGGTTCTCACAAACCAGTTCAAAAAGTCACATTTAAAAACACTAACAACCACTATAAATGTGGAGAGATATGAATCAACTACGCGTAGGTCACACACCTCTACACAAATCCATTGAGCTTTGTGGTAGGTGTAACGGTGCCCAAGTATTGGTGAAACGGGAAGACCGTAACCCATTCAGTACGTTCAAGGATAGACGCTGTGCTGCCTTGCTCGAAAGCACCAATAATAGAAACCAGGTTGCATTTGTTCAAATAACTACTGGTAATTCTGGTTATAGTCTTGGTATGATGGCAGAAGCTGAAGCCAGAAAGACAGGAAGAGAAATAAAAGTCGTTAATATTATTCCAAGAAACCTCTCTCCAGTAATAAAAGCAAAACTCGAATCATGCTCTATTGTATATGAAATGGACCTGACTGATCACATTGTTACTCCGGACGAAATGCGTGCAATTGCAAAACAATTAACAAACTTTGATGAAGTTAAAATTGAAATGGTTGAAAGCTATGGTCTGGTTGATGGTTATCGTCAGATTGTTCGTGAAATTGCAGCTGATGGCGTAAAGCCAAGATATATTTTCTGCCCTGTAGGTGAAGGCGAATTATTTACTGAATTGGCTGCAGCAGCACAAGAAGTTTGGCCAGAAGGCACACCTGCAATAATCGGATTTACGGCTTCTCCAAATGCAATTCTCAATGAAACTGATTTTATTAAAAAGTTCAAACGATCTGTCGCAGATAAATTGGTAAATGGTTATTCAAAATTCAAAGCATTGGTTCATTCAGTAATTGATAGCGGACGAGGGAGAATTTTTTTCCAGGAAGAGCGTCAAATTATGCGTACATACGAATTGCTTAATAAAATAGGAATTCCTGTTGAACCATCTGCAGCTGCTGCATTTTCAGGTGCAATGTGGTTTTCAAAAGCATATGATCTAAGTCCCAAAGATACAGTCGTAATAGTCAATACTGGTAGAGGTATTTTCGATCAGGCTGCTGTTGAAAAGCATTGGTTAAGAAAATTAAAATCCGCGATCAAATATGCTGCCATTGTAGTAACTGTTGCTGCAGTCACTGCCTTAGCAGTTTGGGGATATGTAATTGAACGCACGAAATTCGAAATTCTCAATAGGAGTTTATTACAAGCCCAGGTATTAGTTTATGCAGACAAAGATAGGGATAACTGGCTTGATGAAGAAGAAGCAGTAGCTGTTTGTAACAAGATTCCCGGTAAAAATTGCGACCATCCTATGGCAGGTCCGCTAATTTATGGATTTGAAGGTTTCTCAGATATTGAACTCGGTGTTGTTCTTGCACTAAGGGAAGCAGAAACACTGCGATTCAAGGTTTTCTCTGATAGTGAGCTTGCATATTATCGTGAAGTTCACAATGCAGAAGCAAACAATGACATGATAGGAAGAGAAATTGCCAGAGATATTCGATATGCATATGAACATAATAGATTTTGGGTGAAAAACGGCAGAGTAACCTGGGGACATTATGATTATGATAAAAAACAATGGTTTGTATATTCTGAAGGTGGCGAAAGAGTATACGAAGGCCAATCAGGTATGGGGGATATCTGCAGAGGTAAAAAAAACTATCCACCAAGCGTTTGTCCTTAGAATATATTGAGCTGATTTTATGCAAAAACTTTTAGGTCAAACTGGACAAGATCAACAAAAAGGAGTCTTTGCAAGATATTTTCCAAGAGCACATGCATACTTTGATAAAAAAATTCGTTTTCATCTGCTATACGATGCAATAGAAAAATCTCAGGAGATTGGCCGTCGTGGATTAAGTATTATGGACGCATTGATGCGGTTTGAAAGAACTATTCATCCTTCTCGTTCTCATATTGCCCTACTTATCTCAGATGCAGTGTCTAGGTGCAATCACGAACCTAATGTTTTGGAATTTATTGATGATCAAATAACTAAACTTGAACAAAAACCAACAACAACAAATTTGTTTATTGCAGCCATACTTCTTTCCCAATCATCTTTTACTAAAATTAATCTTGAAATCTCTGATCGTTTTACCCGAGCAAGTGAATTATTTGTTCGTGCTGGGTGCTACAATGAAGCAGTTCTAACAGGAATCCACGCCATACAATACATACGCAACCAAGATGATTCTGTTCCGATTGACCGTACAGAAAGGTTAACGCGAGTGGTATTGTCTATTAGCACTGCTATCAGGTTAAAAGCTGAGGAATATACAAAACTCGAACTACCCATCAATCTTGCAACGGAACAGGCAGTATTATTTGAGCGGTTAGGCAGATTAGATCCAAGATTCTCTGATTTGAGAGATGCAGCAATGGCAGAATTACGCCATAATTTATCTCAATTGGGTTGAAAGGTATAAATTTAAACCCACACATACCAATAGTTATTGCTCAAAGAGCTAGACTCTCCCATTTCAACATGGAGTGGGCGAATGACGGAGGTCAAATTATGTATTATATCAAAACAGTTGAAGATCGAATTAGAGTTCCGCCAGCAATGTTTGGTAGCGAGCTTGAGGATGCAGTCCAGGCAATTTTAAGAGAACGATATGAAGGTCGTATCTACAAAGATATGGGTATTGTACTCTCAGTAAACAATCCTAAAATTATCTCAGAAGGCATAATCATACCTGGAGATAGCGGTGCATATTATTCAGTAGAATATGATGCACTTTGTTTCTATCCAATGGTAAATGAAGTTTACAAAGCAGAAATCAAGGAAATCGTTGAATTCGGTGCATTCGCATCAATCGGTCCATTCCAAGGTTTATTGCATGTTTCACAGATAGATAAAGAAAAATTCTACTATGATAAAAAGGCAAAGACACTTGGCTCCAAGGTTCTTAAAAAAGTAATAAAGAAAGGAGACGATGTTATTGTCAAGGTTTCAACAGTGAGTTTGAAATCCACT
Organism: Microcaldota archaeon; assembly: GCA_043816005.1. Classification (GTDB taxonomy): domain Archaea; phylum Micrarchaeota; class Micrarchaeia; order Anstonellales; family Bilamarchaeaceae; genus Bilamarchaeum. The sequence continues at coordinate 27,743 of JBDRIM010000054.1, read as the reverse complement.
TCATCAGATACTAAAATTGGTCTGACGATGAGGCCAGATGGACTTGGAAGACCAGATTGGTTGGAAGCAAAAGCAGCTGCTCCTCCAAAGAAGAAAGAGAAAAAAGGTGAAGTGAAATGAGTGCATGTAAACAATGCAGATATATAGTTCACACAAAGGACAAAGTTTGTCCAAAATGTCAAGGAGAACTTTCAGAGAAATATTCCGGTACAATCGTTATTCTTGATGCAGAGCGTTCAGAAGTTGCCAAAGTCGTTGGTATCAATGTCGTTGGTGGCTATGCAGTCAGGGTCAAGTAATTTTTTTATTTTTAATTTTATAATTGTTATTCCCAACAAAAACCATTTTAATCTTCCCTGCTAATTAATTTAGGGGGGGATGGATGAGAGGGTATTTCTCGTTTATTTTAGTCTTTGTTTCGTTACTGTTAATTTTCACTTTGTTATCTGTGAGCCTACAATCAGATCTTTCAAAAGCAATTTCAGTTGAGCGGGCTTATGGCATCTCAATGAATGTGAAAGAGGTAATTATTGAAACATTGAAACACGGAACAAATGACGGTTTTAGTCAATATGATTTAACCCATGAAATCTCCTTGTGTAGGCATTGTATGGATCATTTTTGTACTTATGATCGAGATTTCCCAAATTACTGCGATGATTTTCTTTGTTCAAAGTGTTTTAGAGAATCAGATGCACGTGCAGCTGCAATTAGTTCGGCAAGAATAAAATTATTTAGTTTGAAAAATCACCAATTCGATCCTGATTTTAATATAACAATTCATGATCCACAAATTTCTGTTTTTCTCTATCCAAATCAACTTGCAAAAAACGGGTTCTCAATAGACTATCTTCGTTTTGAAAACGATGGCAAAATAACCTTAAGTTCAAAATTTCTATTAACTAATTCAACGTTACCAAAAGGGTTGGTGATTCCATGCCATTGAACGGCGCGCACTTGAAACTTGTTTCAAGGCGCACATTGTTCGATTTGTCGAACAATTACGTTCCGTTCAATAATAAAAAAATGGTGATTTTTTTATGCCACTGACAAGCGAATTTTTGTTTGTTGTTTTGGTATCGCTCATCTTGATTATGTTATTTACGAGTGCAATACTCTCTCAAATTTCTAGCGCAAGATCGGCAGCAAAATATACTGAACAAATAAATTCTGCAGAATCAATTGCACTTGCAGTAGATTCTGCACTTAATTGCGGTATAACAACAGAATTTTCCGATTTTTTTACGATTGAGCAAAATAAACTTCATATGAAATATGAAGGAAAAATTATCGAGGTGGGGGGTGTTTTTATATATGACAATAGCGAACCAATCTAGAGCGTTTATAACAATTGATGGGATGGTAAGTTTACTTCCAATATTGTTAATTTTATTTCTTCTTGCAGAGTCTATTTCGTTTCTGTCAAATTCCAATGCTAAAACTTCACACAATCAAATTTTTTTTAACAAGTTGGTATCTATAGCTGATTATACTGTAAAAAGCGGCGCAGCCATTCACCAAGACAATATTCGATATTCAAATTGGATTGACGAACAAAAACTAAATGCACAGTTTGTGGAAGATCTTCGTCAGAAAACTGATCTTAACAATCTCTATATTAGTACTACTAGCCAGCAAAATTATTCTGTTTGTATCTATCGTCTTGTTGTAGTTGGGAGTAATAAAGATATAAAAAAACTTTTTGTTTGTGGCGGGTTTTGTTTGTTGAACTCCCTTCGTTCGCAGGGGGTTCGATCCGTCTTTCCTAAAAAAGGACGGTGAAAAAATGCAAACTGTTGAGGGAATTTTATCATTACTATTCTTCATTTCAATACTTCTTTTACTTGTACCAGAGGTCAAACCTATTGATTATTCTCTTTATCAACTTCAGCTTGCAGATGATGTCTGGAGGATTCTTTATCTTCGTGGGAATTTTAATGATTTTGCAGATGCAAAGCGTGTGATTATTGAATTGGATATGGCTAAAATTGGAGATCAAACCGGACTTTGTTTTTTTATCGATGGGATTCAATTCACCAACTGCCGTTCTGGGGATAATCATGTCATTTTAATTACCCTGAAAAGAACAGTAATCTCAGCTGGTTCGCCAAGACAGGTTACATTTTCCATCGCATCGAGATAGCCATCGACTTCTGACGTATCAACACTAATAAAAACATTCCAGCTCATATTCGGTAATTAATAATGGTAGAAATACTACTAAATAACATTGTGGGGGTTTCACATGATTGAACCGTCTATGAGAAGTGAATTAGTTTCCTATCCTATCCGGGACATTGTACAAGAGGCAAAACGACTTGAAAAACAAGGCACCAAAATGGTCTATCTTAATATAGGTGACCCTGCACCATTTGGTTTTAGGCCACCACAGCATGTTCTTGACGCTGCATCAGAAGCATTAAAGGAAAATTATTCTGGTTATGCACCATCTGAAGGCGATCCTGATCTTCGTCAGGCAATTGCAGATTATGAAAAAACTTCCCCTGAAGATGTTTTTATAACATCTGGCCTAAGCGAAGGAATCGATTTTTTATTCCAAGCACTTATTGATCCAGGTAGAAATCTTGTTTTACCAGTGCCAACATACCCACTTTATCTAACAAAGGAACGTTTGAGTTATGGAACTATAGAATTCTATGATTGTGACAGCAACTTTGAGCCTGATCTTGATAGTCTTAGAAGGTCAATAAACAAATTTACCAAAGCAATTTTGGTTATTAACCCAAACAATCCAACTGGTGCCGTATATTCACGAAAAACACTTGAAGGTATTGTTGATATAGCTGGAGAGCATAATTTACCAATCATCTCTGATGATGCCTACGAAAAACTTATTTTCGATGGGGGATATACTAATCTTCGTACGATTCACAAAGATGTTCCGCTTGTTTCAGGAAACTCACTATCTAAGAATTATATCTATCCTGGTGCCAGAGTTGGTTACATTACCTTCCATGGTGAGCAATGGAGTCAGGTAAAAGATGCAACTCAAAGATTATGCAATCAAAGGCTTTCTGTAAACTGGGAGATGCAAAGAGCATATATTGCTGCTTTAAAAGGTCCACACGATCACATCGCCAAGTTTAATGCAGACTTGAAGGTAAGGCGTGATGTTTTAGTGAAGCGAGTGAATGAGATTGATGGTCTTAGCATAGCACTACCACGTGGTGCATTTTATGCATTCATAAAAGTTGATGGTCCATGGAAGAATGATGTCGAATTCGTTCACGGCCTTTTGAAAGAGGGTGTTGTTGTTGTTCCTGGTTCTGGATTTGCACCAACAATGAAAGGAAAGTATTTCAGAGTGGTTTTCCTAGGATCCCCTGATCAGATTAATGAGGCTATGGACAGAGTGGAAAAGTTTATGAAAACAAAATAATTATTTTTTCTTTTTTGATGCCAGTTTTTTTTTCTGTATATATTGAACAATATTTGTAGTGGCAAACTTAAATACAAATGTTTAAATAAGAGTAGGCATCACACAATATCGGATAAGTCCTATATCTTATTATCCGATATAATTTAACTGGGGTTAATTGTTCATTTAATATCGGATAAGTAGTTTTTTAAACTATCCGATATATAGTTTAATTATGAAAATAGAAGAAAAAACATACGAAAGAATTTTACGCAAACGCGAAGCACTAGGTAAATTACGACCATTCAACCAAGGTGCACTCCACAAACTACAGGAAGCATTTCGTGTTGATATGACATATAACTCAAATGCCATTGAAGGCAATTCTCTTAGCCTCAGCGAGACGAAATTAGTTCTGGAAGAAGGTATCACTGTTGGTGGTAAGAGTCTTAAGGAGCATCTTGAAGTCACAAACCACAACAAGGCCATAGACTTCATTCAGTCTTTGGTAAGCAAACCAGAAGTAAAAGAAATTGATGTACTTAATATTCATGCCATTATTCTTGATCGAATTGACCAGGAAAATGCAGGATTTTATAGACGATCTGCAGTTCGTATTAGCGGTACTGATTATTCACCTCCAAATGCAATAAAAGTTCCGAACTTAATGCAGGAAGTATATCGACTTTTGAATACGCGTGGAGGAGAACCAATTGAAACTGCAGCACTGATTCATCAGAAATTCGTTGATATCCACCCGTTCATTGACGGAAACGGACGGACAGCAAGACTTCTCATGAATCTTTATCTTATGCGTCATGGCTATCCACCGATCATAATACTGCGGGCAGAAAGAAAGAAATATTTGCGTACTATAATGCAAGCAAGAATGGATAATGACACAATTCATTTTGCAAATTTCGTTGCAAAGGCAGTTGAAAGGTCGCTTGACATCCATCTGGATTCTCTTGGAACAGAATCAAAAGAATATCTTTCACTTACAGAAGCAGCAAAAATCAGCAGGAATAAGTATAGCGAAGAATATCTCAGTCTTCTGGCTCGTAATGGAAAGATTGGTGCAGTAAAATTCAACCGGAATTGGAAAATAACTAGAGAGGCATTGGAAGAATATGAAAAAGAACACAAAAAATGAATGACAGACTAGTCTATTTTTTCTTTTTTGACGCTAGTCTTTTTTCTCTTAATTTTTCTCTCAGTGTTTTTACTCTCGGATCTTCTTCTGGTTCTGGTTCGTCTTCTTCATCCGGAGCATCTTCTATATCGCTTTTTGGTACTTCCGAATCTTCTGGTATAGGTTCATCAGGAAGTTCCGGAATACCTCCCAATCTTCTTTTCTCAAGTTCCTGTTTTACAATTCCCTTGAAAATAGGTTTCCATTTTTCCCATGCATCTCCAAAGTCTATATCACCTTGTTCTTGTTCCATCGAGACAAGAAGTCTTCCAGCTGCAGTATTTACTTTGAGTACGAAGTCAAGTTCAAGTAGTAGTTTGTCATCAAGTTGCTTACTTAATTTGTAAATTTCATAATACATTTTTCCTTTCCAGAATGCTTGCAGGATGTACTGCTCAGGAGAAATACCCGTTTCTTCACTTCTTCTTCCAAGTGCAGGTGGAATAAATGCAATGTCAAGGGTTTTCATAAGTTTTTTGATATCAACTTTATCAAAGTCCCACATCGATGCCTCTGGATTTCTGATGAATTTTGCTTCCCATGTACACCCCTCAATACTGTCCCCTCTTCTGAATCTAAACACCTCTACGAATTTTTTCTCATCAATGTCGCTTTCATATTCAAAACCAAGCACACGATAAATTCTTCCTTTTCTTCCAAATCTTATTTTTTTAAGGAAGGTATATCTGTCAGTTGCATACATGCTTGCCGCAGGCAATCCAAAAACAAGTTCTAATCTATCCTGAATATCTCTAAGGGATTCTGCATGTAAATTATAAAGTAAAAATACACCTGGTTGAGTGTTAAGTAAATTAATTATACCTTGAACTGCTACACGTGATCTAACTTCGTTGATAATAAGGGCAGCATCACCCATACGCAAAAGTGCATTGGCCATGGAAACAAGATCAAGTTCTTTTGTATTGGATTCTTCAACATCTGAACTTTGAACTCTTGCTGCACCTATGTGAAAACCTCTTTTTCTAAATGCTCTAACTGGTATTTCTTCAATATCTTGAACCGGGATAACTCTCCTTCTAGTACCTATTGATGTTATTTTTGCTGCAGTGAAACAAGTTTTACCAACACCTTTAAGTCCAAGCACTGCTTCTGAACACCCAAGACCGACCATCACGTCATCGTACCCTGCAAAGAATGGGGTGAATGAATTAAAATTAATATATTGGGCATATGTGAATGGAGCTTCTTTCATTATTCTCAAAGCAGCTTGTAACTCACCAAAAGTTGCTGGCGGCCTTTGCAAGTGGCATCTCATCGAGAGTCTTTTCAGAACAACATCAACTATTGGATTGCTATCATCGAATTTTCTTGTTCCTTTAAGTACATGAACTATGTTTTTGAATGATCTTTCTAAAAGATCTCGATTATATCTGTAAAGTGTGTGACAAAGTCCATACTTTGCATGCTCAACATAAAGGGGCGAATTTTCACTATCAATGTAAATATCAGTGATATTCTCTTTGTCAAGAGATAGATTTTCGATATGTGCTCCAAGTCCAACAACCCATGCAGCACACTCATGTCCCATAGCCATCGCTTGGTGAGGTGTAATTGGTATTCCATCAATAACTGCTCTGTCTATGAAAAATTGTCTATATTCTCTTGTTTTAATGTTCATTAAAATGTCCCAATCAACATTAGAAAAACTTTCCTTGAATTGCTCATTGATGGTAGTTTTCAAAAGTTTGTTAAGTTCCTGTGGTAACTCTTCAATAATTTTATTTTCTTGAACATAAAGGTAGGCTTCAGCACCTGGTATCTCATATATCTGCACTTCGATACCATATGGCAAACTATATTTTGCTTCCGGACCTTTCAATGGAACAGCTTCTTTTGGTATTCCCAGAACAAGGGACGGTACAAAATAAAGGGTTTTTAATCCAACTAATTCCAAGAAGGCAGCACGAAAGTCACCTGTTTTCTTTACTAAAATGTATAATTTGGTTGATTCATAACTTTTTAGAATTCCAGCAACCCAGCTTTTGAATGTTTGATACCCTTTGACAAACATTGCTTTTTCAGGTTCTCCCTCATTGAAATCTCGTAGCTCCTGGGCTGCCATAAGGGGATTAAGAAAAACATATTCGTAAAATCTCTTCAATACTACTCTACGTTTGTCACTTGCAGGATCTTGACCCATACCATAAATATCATTCTTCAGAAGAATTGTTTCAAGCTGACGGATAAACGAAGCATATTGAGTAAGAATAAGGGACTTTTCTTCGTCTAATTCAACAACTATTTCTTCTTCGTATCTTATGGTTTTTATTGGAGCTTCTGTTGTTGACAGATCTTTCAAATGGAGATTAAGAAATTCTGGAGAAGCAAATTCGTATGGACACTTTGCCAAATCTACAATGGCTCTTGTGCCTTCGAGATATAAGTTACACATGTTTCTACTATTCAATTATAATTTTTAAACTATGATGGGCCATTGTGATTTTTTAAACATATACTCATACTCTATAACACCTACTTTTTATGACTTAAAATCTAATTGATAATATGAGCACTGGCGGATATAGGGGAACAGCAGGACAAACAAGAGAAGAATTCAGAAGAGACATTACTAGCTACGATTCTAGAACTCCATTCTCTAGAGCATTGAAAAGAGCAATTGGCCTTAGCAGATTTCTCACACACGAACCAGTAATGGTTCTTGATCTTATGTCAGGACCTGGAAAAGTTGGTCAAATAATAGAAGAGTATGCAGCCAGATGCAGTAAAACTGTGGCACTTTACTATAATGATAAACGTGAATTTCCTTTAGTTACTGCAACTGATCTCCCTGAAAGAAGACTTGTTGGAGATGTAAGAGAACTTAGTGCAATTGTTCCACCTGGTTTATTTTTTGATCTTGTTGTTGTAAGGTATGGGATCAAAGATCTTCAACAGTGCGATCAGCAAGTAGCATTTAATCAAATTGCTAGGGTAATCAAACCTGGTGGAAAACTAATTGTTGCTGATATGGTTGCAACAGCAGATACTCAGATGGCCGTTAATCATATTCATGCAGCAAAGCAGGAGTTAGCAGGCCGGCTTAGGGAAATAGAAGGAAGCTGTCATATTCCAACATTAGCAGAATGGAAAACTTACGCACATTCAGCTGGTTTTGATCCACGAATTGTCCATCATGATATAAGTAGCGTCACAACTACCGATTGGAAAAATCAGTTTGGAGTTTCTGAAGAGCAAGCGACCATATTCATTGAGCAGTTGGATCGTGAAATAAAATATGCATGCCGACAATGGCCTGATTTCAAAAGAGTTTTTCGAGTTGATTTTGATAATCATGCTAAATTAGAATTTCCAATAATGGTAATGGCAGCTGTAACTTAGGCAATTGGATGACCATGCTTATGTTCATGTCCTTTTTTCTCTGCTTCCAATACCTTTTCTACTAATGCTGCATATGCTGGTCTAGTAAGAAGATATCCTAACACTGCACCAAGCATTGTTGACATTGCAAATCCAATTACTTCAACTAATCCTGAAAATAAAAGGGGTATCATTGAAAACACAACTACAATTGCATTTGTTTTTATTATTCCGAATGCAAGTTCGACTTTTTCCGAAACCTTACGGTCATCTTTTTTCAATAATTCATCTGTAATAACAATTTGAGCATCAACACCAACACCAATTGCAGCTATGATACCTGCCATTGCCGCAAGATCTATTGTAAAGGAACCAAGTATGGCAAGAAGAATTATAAGTTCTGCAAAACTGATGAGTATTATCGGCAAAGTTGCACGTATATTTCTGTAGCGGATACCAATTAATATCGCTATAGCAACAAGTGAACCACCAATTGCAATTAAACTTAGTTTCAAGAATTCACTCCCAAGAGAAGCTGGAAGGGTTGTTCTTGAACCTAATGAAATTTGGACTGGGAGGGCACCGCCTTTGAGTATTGATTCAATGCTTTTGACACGTACAAGAGCTTCCTGGTTTCGAAGTTTGTTGTCTGTTATATCTACACTTCCAGTAATAATATAATTATAATTTGGTACTCCATTTGTAACTCCTCCACTCAGAAGAGGCGCAGTAAGTAATCCAATTGCTTCAAGTTTGTTAACAACAAGAACACCTGTTTTTGATCTCATGAATTCTGGTTTTATTTTTTCTTCAGGAAATTCTACAATATCAAAACCAAGTTTGGTAAGATTTTCTTTTGCATCTGCTGATAATCCTTCTGATACTATGACTTTTGTATCATTTGTTTTTGGAGTCAAGTTTGCAGGAATTTCATCAACCACATAAACCAGAATATCATTGTTTTCAAGTTCCAGCATCTTTTCCAATGCCTTCATTGATTCTTTTTCTCCTGCATCTTGAAGAATGTAATTTTTGAATGTTTCCTTATCATAGACCAATATCGCATTAGTTGGTCTATCTATAAACATATAAACTGGATAATCAGCCTTGCCGGTTGCAGCATTGGCAAATATATCTCCTCCCTCCCTATCAACTGAAAAACCAACTCCCCAGTCTGCTCCTCCCTGCTGAAGGAGTTCATTTGGAGGAAGTGCTCTTATCGATGTTCTAAAAATATGATCTCCGCTAACTGCAACTTTACCATCAACAACACCAAGATAAACACCCTGTTGCGAAAGTGTTTTCTCTATATAATCTATGGTTGCCTCATCACTACTAGCAACTTCAACATTGATGATACTGTCACCAACAGCACGTGCTTTGATCTCCTTAAGACCAAGAGTGTTAGCCCTGCTTTTTATTGTGTTAACCATTTCATTCATTGTCTGTTGATCAACTGGGTGGTCAAGAACAACTGGGATGCGCGTACCACCTACAAAATCAATACCAAAAGTCATTCCATGGACATATATGCTTAGGAGAGCAAGTATCACAAGTAAAACCATACCTGATAATTTTATGTGGGGTTCTTTCCACATAAGAGAGGTGGCACCAAAAAACACGAGTGCAATTATGAGCAGCCATCCTGCATAGAATGTTATGGTTGCTGCAAATACGAGGAACATGAACACAAGAAAAATGAAGTGATTGTCTTTATAGAAATCCATTAGACTCGCCTCCTGTTTTCTACATAATGAAGAATTATTACACCGTTAATTCCCCATGTTGCAAAAAGATCACCAACCAAACCTGCAAGTGCAACTGCAGATATCTCATAATACGTTGGTATGTGAGTGAGTGTTGCAAGGATGAACAATGCAAGGAAAGCAATTATCGCCATCACACTCATTGTCATTCCTGTTTTCATTGCATCAAATGCATTTTCTCTTGGGTCTCCTTTTCTTTTGAGCATTCTTGTTGTTAGTAATATGTCTGTATCAAGAGAGAAACCTAAAAGCATAAGCAATGCTGCAAAAGAAGCAAGAGTCAATGGTATCCCCAAAAATCCCATTGCACCAAGTGCAATTACAATGTCACTTACTGCACCAAGAAGTACTGCAATACTTGGTGCGACTGTTCTGAAAAATACAAATACCAATATAAAACTCAATATCACTGCCAATATAACCACATTTGTGGCAACCTCGATGAAATGTGTTGTAAGTGCAGGACTTACAGTCTGCACAGATATAGAATCATACTGCACATATTTGTTTATTGGTTCTGATATTGATTGTTGATATTTTTTGTAAATATCTGAATATGATTGTGCAAATGCTTGTTGTAATTCATTTGTGCTTGTTATATTCATCATACTACGATCGTTGCCAGTAAGTTCAAACATCTGATCTGCAATTGTTTCAAGTTCTGCTTTTTTTGCTTGGTATTTAGCATCAAATGTTGCATTCTGATAATTCGCAACTTCAAGTTGTGTTACTTCAGGAAGTAGGATATTAAATTGGTTTCTTAGGTCGTCAGCATCTATAAGATTTTGGCTTTGTGGGACTTCTATTTCTGCTCTTGGACCTACGGCTGTTTCAAAAACTCTTACTGTTGCTTCAAGCCCTTCTTCATTCAGTTGTGTTTGCAATTCCTCTGGGTTGACGCTTTCTTTTAGTGATAAAGTTATCAGTGTACCTCCCTGAAAGTCCACACCAAGTTTTATTGTTGGTATGAAGTACAATGATATCAAAATCAATGCAAGCGGGAATATTGCTAGTAGCTTGTAATTTCCTTTGTAGATATTAGGTAACATTAGAATCTTAGGAGGAATTGTACAATAATATTATTAAAAGCCGCTATTTGGCTATATTTAAAAACTGTTTCTACACTAATCTACAGTTACCATAACATTAATCAGTAAGGTTTAGGCATGAGACCATCAAATATCCATCCAAAATATGTCGATATGCCTAGAATAAAAGATGGAATGAGACGTCGTTATGGTTTAACTATTGAAAAACTTAAACCAGAGTCAATACTATTGACACAGAAAATAATGAAAGTAGGGGAGATTCCAGAAACATCAACTCATTTTGATAAAACTGCAGTTTTGAGTACATTAAAACCCAAAGACCAAGAAATTGCAAGAACATTATTTGAAAGACATGATGGTCATATTGCTACAGTTATTAAATCAAATCCAGAAGTATTTAAGGTACGAGAACTTGTCGAAGTAGATGGTGGAGTTGTTGGAATAGGAAGTCCAATAAATATTGGATATTCTGTGGTTCCAGTTTATGTTCGATCAGATGGCGAAACTAAATTGGTCTTTGCATATCGTTCTAAATCACAAGAAAGTTGGCGTAGGTTTGCTGGTTATGTGCAATGTACCGATCAGTCAGGAGATACTCATAATATTTTTTGGAAAGGAGAAAATAAACATAGTGAACACATTCAAAATCTTCATTGGAAAATACAACGTGCTATTGATTTAGTATATGCTCAAACTCAAAAACCGATTGTTCTCTCTCTTTCTGCAGATTCACCTGCCCATCACCTTAGCCAATTAGGTATTAATGCTGTTGTTTGTAATGATCGGGAATCCAGGATTGCGTCTTCAATTATTACAAATGCAGAACAACTTATTCAAGATGCAATGTTGGAAGGAACAATAAAACTTGCTCTTATTGATGATAAACCTAATTCACTGGTTGCGTTTTGGTGGTCTGGCGATTCAAAAGAAGGAGCATATGGATTCCATCTAAACTTTGTTGTTGCATGCCGCACTCATCTTTGTTGCGTTGCAGTTACTGATGAAGGATTGTTTATCAAATATTTCCAACCATTTACACCTGGGATAAATTCTGTTGGTGCACCGATAAAAGGTACACTTCCAAGTGATGATAACTTTTGGTTACTTACTCCCATTCTAGAATATTCTTCTTTTGCAGATAAGTTGGCTGCTACTCGCAGAAAAAAAGGCGTAACGCTAGGTCTTAGAAATACTATGATGTTTGATCCACTCGAAGGGAGTACGCGAAAGCGAATCAGTGGTTTGCATACTGATCCAGATAGTCAATTGTACGAACTAAATACTGGTCTTAGAAGAGTTTTTCGTCTTATGAGAGAGGAACGTTATTCTGATATAGCAGACGTACTGCAAAAAATATGTTCAAATGGACGCAAATTACCCTCATCTGCTTCTCTACCAGATACACAACTAACCTCTGATCCATCTGCAGTACATGGAAGACTCATCACACTTCAAAATGCCCTTGATCAATTTATACCATTATTATCAGATTCAGGAAGAGTGATCGATATATCTGAATATGATAGAACTAGATTAATGGAAGAATATAATTTAACAACAAGAGAATCATATGCACTTTTGCGTTATGCTAGATTTATCATGAATTATGCAGATCGTTTAAGTGCTGAATTGGCTGCTGGAAATGACTCTGGTGCTGCAGCAGCTAGGTATAATAGAAAAAAAGCCGAAATCGATCGATGTCTAGCTCATAGAGCAGAAGTCTGGGCAATGGATAGAGATGCACACACTAGTTTTAGCCTTCCAGGAATATAATTAAAAAATATAAAAAATTGGACTTCCACTTGAACGTCGATACGTTCAAGATCGTCCATTTTATTTCATAAAATGGATTCGTTGTGAAATTGCGATTTCACTTCCCGTCCATAATTCCTGAGATTAAACTAATGGTGGAAATAAAAAAGAAAGAATTATGGACTTGTTATTGAACGTCGATACGTTCAATACAGTCCATTCATTTCACTCATGGACTCGGGGGGAATTACGGCGCTTTTTGTTTGAAATACCCCAAAAACGCAGAAGGCGTTTCAACAATAAGTTTTGGGGTGCCTCCCTATTGTTCTTCGAACAATGGGGCACAATGTCGCTTACGACATTGTTGTTTTCCAAAAGGCACACTCGCACCCCCGGCCTCTCCGATTTTCATTCCCCCAAAAAAACTATTTCTAGTTGTATGGGTGTTGTAATCAGCGATTACGAACATAGATTGGACAAGCCAATCACGAAATGCGAACGGAGCGCTCTGTTCAGCCATGTTATAATATTCATAACACATCTGTTGCTCCGACCTTTTTGATAGGAAGACTGGACCAATTTACAAAAAGTTTTTGGTCCAACCTTTTCTCCAAAAAGGTTGGCTGAGCTACGAGCCCATTGAGGGTTTACTTAGATAAGAAAGAGTTATTAAGTATATGACCAAGAATTGTCTATGATCACGCCGCACGTTGAACAACACCGCATTAATCAGGGTGCTTTTTTCAGAAATATTATTCTTGGAGGTCAGGATGGCCTTGTCAATGTGCTTGGAATAATACTTGGCATTGCAGTTGCAACTAATTCAACTTCTATTGTTATTCTTGCAGGACTTGCAGCTGCATTTGCAGAAAGTGTAAGCATGGCTGCTGTTGCATATACTGCTTCAAGAGCAGAATTGGAACACTATGAAGCAGAAGTAAAACGCGAAATATATGAAATGGAACATCTTTCTGATCGTGAGAGAGAAGAAATTGTTCAAATATATCGTGATAAGGGGTTCACCGGCAAATTACTCGACCAGGTAGTTGACAAAATATGCTCAAATAAAAAAGTCTGGCTTGAAACAATGATGCGTGAAGAGCTTCGTCTTGAAGATCCTCGCGAAGGAATGAGTCCATTGAAGCAAGGAATATTAGTAGGTGTAAGCGCTATTATTGGTTCTATTATTCCACTAGCTCCGTTTTTCTTTTTCCCAGTTTCTCTTTCTATTTTGATCGCTTTAGTAATTTCTCTTGCTCTGCTCTTTCTATTTGGTGCATACAAAAGTCATCAAACTTCTGGTAAATGGTTTCATGGTGGTATGGAACTTATGCTAATTGGTGGTGCTGCAGCACTTGCAGGTTATATTGTTGGTTCATTACTTCATATATCAGTCTAATTTTTTGTCAAAAAAATGTGGGGTCTGAGGGGCTTCCGAGCCCCTCAAACAAAACAGGTAACCTTTAAAAATGATTTACACAAAAATACATTTAGATAAACAGGTAATTATATGGCAGAGATCAACCCAAGACAATTTGCTGCAAATAGGAGTACTATTAGCATAGATGCTATCTCTCGTGCTGTTTCAAAAAAATATGGGTGTGTTGTTGAACCATTAACTGCACCACCTAAAAAACCTCAAATACAAACTATTTTCCAATTATTAACTCCTGTAGAACGTGGATTTATTGCAAAAGTTTTGGATATTGATGTTGTTTTTCTTAATGAAGAGATATTCGAAAGTTTCATGAATTTTCATTCTGGTGTCCGCGAATTCAGAATGAATCTTCAAGTTGCAGAATGTTGGAAAGAGCAAAACTGGAAAGACGCAATTCCAGAAGCACGCGAATGTATAAAATCAATTTCTGAGAAATGCGAATTTGCTCCTGCTACTAGAGCAGAATTATTTTTTGCAGCTGCTATTGAATCAAATCAAACTCAAAGAGATCTTATTGATTCATTTTTTATACATCCACTGGTGCCACAGGTTCCAAAAACAGATGATTTCAAGGCAATTGCACATACAAGCTCCTCTGAAATGGCTGCAAGATTGGAAATATTTGATGCTTGGCTTAATGGAAATGAACACTTACTTTCATCTCATTGGAATTCTACCTATCCATCTTTAGATGCAATGAGATCAGCTGGAAGAAAATTCGCTCAAAATCTTGAACTAACTGAAGCGGATATTCAAATTTTAACATGGGTAAAACAATTAGCTGGAATAACTTCATCAGATAGAAAAGAATTAATAGATGCATTTAATCAAATTAATCAAACTCTCAATGCACTTCATTATCTCTGGTTTAAAACTCCACAACATGAACGTTTAAATTATTGGAGACGCAATACTCTCGATCTTCATACTGCTGCAGGAGCAGCACACAAAGTCAGATTTGCAAATGGTCAGAACCTAACAAGAGAAGAAAAAGGTTTAGCAGAACTATTGGTAACATCTGCTGATGTTAGTACACTTTATGGTAGAGAAGCAAATGGGTTGGGAGTTAGATTAAGTGGTAGATATATGCCTAATGGTGTGTTGTCTGGTGATCAAACAAAATATCTTTCTCGTGCATTTAGTAAAGTTGTTGATTCTAGGGATCGTGAGTATAAACAACCAATTGTTCATCTAGCTGCCTTCGATGGACAAATGCGCAGTAGCAGTCTTTTGGATGCAGCATACTTTCAAGCACAGTTTGATGTTTTAATTGGCGCACTTGGATTTACAACTAGAATTGAGCACACGAAAATTACATATGAGCATTCTGATATGAGAGCAAAAAGAGATAAAAATGGAACGCCAAAAAAATGCGAAGATAATTTTTCATCTGCTGAAGTTCATCTTTCAGATGGCAGTGTAATTAATTTACATGCAGTGTTTGATGGTATGGGTGGGCACCAAGGTGGCGAGGTAGCAAGTGGAATTGCAAAAGATGTTTTTGAAATTTCTGCCATGGCAGGATGGATAACAACACCTGAAGATGTAAGACACACTTTTGTTATGGCTGATTTGGCAGTTGTAATGGAACAAATTTTGATTAGTCATTCATCAGATATTTACGCACCACGAACCCCAATGGGGTCAACAATGAGCGTTGCATTTCAACATGGTGATAAATTTTACGGAATTCACTGTGGTGACAGTGACTGGAGAGTAATACGAAATGGTGAAGTAGTCTTTAGAGATGTGGGCCATTCACTTGCATATACTTTTGGTTATGATAAAGCATTAACTGAACTTGAAGCGTCTGGTCGTAATGTTGATTCATTAACTCCAAGTGAAGTGTATACATTCTTTTCCAGGGTGGCAGAAGCTACAGCAGAAGCAGAACTATTTGACGTGGTAATTGCACAAAAAAATGTTATTGTTGCAGCAATTGGTGGCATGGCTAACTATATTACTATAAATAATATGGGCTCTAACGCACCACCATTTATTCTTCAAGATGGAGATCACATAGTATTGAATAGTGATGGTATTGGAGTGCCAGTATGTGATCATGAAATTGCATTACTCTTAGATTTTTACCAAGGAGACCTAAATCTGGTAAGGGATGCTCTTCTAAACATGGCGGAAGCAAGAAGAACAGATAATGAAAATGGTCCATTAGATAAAGATGGCCAGCCAACTGCAATAAAAGAATTCCAACCACTTTGTAAGTGTCCACCTAGAGAAGGTAAACGAGATGATGATAAAGTAGTGACAGCTGTTAAAGTTGATCTCTCATAACTTAACCAATTAATTTTTTTATAAATTGTTTATACTATATCTCATTCACAGTTATTCCAAAATCACGTTTTTTGACTAATACAAACATTTAAATACTGTTTCCCACTAATGTATACCATAAAACACATTATACTATAATTTCTGAGGTGATATGATTGACTAGAAAGGGTGGACAAAGGGCTGCAGCTAAACCTGTAGTATTAGAAGGCGGTGTAAAAGCACCAGATTTATCTCGTGTTGCAAAATCTATTCAAGATGCATTGGGTGCATCTCCTGGTTCTGTAGGAAAAACTCTTACAGAGGGATTGATGGCAGTTAGAGATGAAACTATTGGATCTGTTAATACTCAATTAGATGGTTTGAGAGCTGATACAAGTGCTGCTAGAGAATCAGCAAGAGAAGCTGCAAAGAAAGCAAAAGAAGCAGCTGCATATGCTGGTGAAACTATTACCTCAGCAAAATCAGCAAATGAAGGTGCAGCAGCTGCATCACAAGCAGCAGCTGAATGTGCAGAAAGTGCAGCAACTACAGAAAGAGCAGCTGGAGATGTACGTGATAGTATTAGATCATTATCCGTAACAGTTGGGGAAAAAATTTATGAAGGGGATGAAGCTCTTCATCAAATTGGTCAGATGCTTTCTACTTTGGCAGGCGTATCACTAAGTAGAGGAGAAACTGCTATTCATGGAGTAGAAGCTGTTAAAGATGTTGTTGCCACTGTTGATGGTCTTAGTATAAAACGTGGTAACTCAGAAATTAAAGGTCCTGATGCATTAAGAGAATTAGTAGCTGGTTTGGCTTCAATTGAAATGATTGTAGAAAGACCATCTGCTGAAGGCGAATCAAAAAGAGAAACTGTTGCTGGTATTGATGCATTAATTATGCTTTGTGGTAGGGTAGACAATCTTGAATCAGGATTTGTTGGCCATACTGATAGGGCATTAACTGAACTTCTTTCAGCTAATGTTGAAGTTGGAAGAAATGAAGATGGTACTACAAAATACCAACAAGTAACTGGTGTCCAACTTATTATGCATGTTTTCCGGGCTGCTGATGCTTTAATAGATAGTCTTTCAGCCGAAGCAAAAACTGCTGTTGAAGAGGTTTTCACAGCCAAAGTTACTAGAGATGGAAGAGAAGTACGTCTTTCAGGTGCTGAATTGGCTCAATATTTAGTTGAAGTAGCTGAAACAGCAAGAACAAGTGCAGGAGCTGCAGTTAGACAAACAACTGAAGCTGCATCAAATGCAGAAAGATCAGCTGCAGAAGCAAGACAAGCAGCAGATGGAGCATATACGGCTGCTGATCAAGCAGGTAAAAAAGCAGATGTTCTTGCGGATGCAGTTGCAGTGATTGATGAAAAACTTGCTGTTCTTGCAGAACTCGTAGCTGTAGTAGCAAAAAAATTGGGAGTTACAACTTTCTTTTCAAATGTTATGGGTGGAGAAACAAATGTTTCTGATGTGTCTGCACTTATGGCAGATTCAAGTATAGAAAAACCTGGTGAAACTCCAGGTAAATCAGGGTGATAATTATGGCAGGTAATAGATTAGTTGAACGTTTGGCAAGGATGAAAGGAGGACAACCAGATAAAGTTAAACCTCCAATTGATGCCGGTTTACAAGATGGTGGTGGACATGCAGGTTCAAAAGGAACTCCAGTTCCAGAACCAGCAAAAGCACCAACTCCAGCACCTTCAGTTGAAGCACATGTTGATGAAGCACCACTGGTAGCTGAACCAACTGAACCTGTAGCTGCAGAAGAATCAGAACGTCGAAAAATTTTACGAGAAGTTGCTAGTCAAGTAGTTGCACATGCAGAAGGGCAAGCTAGAGCACCACCAGTTCCACAAGATGAACCAACAGTTGGAGATGTACATGCAGATCGTCTTGAAGCTGCAGGACCAGAAGCAGATGCTGATTGGGGAGAAGCATTAGATGCAATTCCATTACCATCTGGATTAAGACCAACTGGAACTACACAAGAAGTTATGGATGTAGATGTAGTTGTTGAAGTACCAAGAGCAGGTTTAGGATCTGGTTTCGAAGGTTTAGACGGTCCATCAGCAGTTGATTTAAATTTTTCTTCACCAGTTTCAGATAGAGGGAGATTTGCAGTAGAACCAGATCTATCTGAAGGGTTAGGTCCAGTTACACGAGAACCAGTTCCACCTGTACAAGTTGTACCGGTAGAAGCTGAACCAGTAAGAGAATCAACTCCAGTTCCAGAACCAGCAAGAGTTGATGTTGATGCAATTGTTGCCGAGGTTACACAAAAATTATTACCAGAAGTCGAAGCACAAGTAAGAAGGCAAGTCAGAGACATTATGGATCCATTTATAGATGGAACAAATAGAATGGTTGATGCTATCATGGATGCAATGGAAGGCAAAGCACCAGAAGAAGGAGAAACACAAACTGATTTTGGTTTGAGAGGACAAATTGAAGCATTAGCTACAAGAGTTAGTGGTTTAAGAGTTACACTTGATGCTGCATTCGGATCACATCATGCCGGTGCAAATGCAACTCGTACAATCAATAATCAGGTTGCTAAAAGCACAGTTTTTGACTTAATACTTTCTGAAGATAGTGGAAATAACAGTACGGTGATATCTGATGGTCAGGAAGTACCTGTTCGTGGTAAGGCCAAAGAAATGATAAGAGACTTTGGTGCACCATTAGTAAATTCTGTTGTTGAAAGCATGACTCCAGATAGAGTAAGAGATGAATTAATAGCAGATTCAAATTTATCAGCAGAGGATTTAGCATCTGCAGGTATGCAGGCTCAGATTGATGGTCGCGTTGAACTTGCAATGCTAAGATTAGCTTCATGTAGAGATGAATTATCAACACAAAGAAAAGGTGATTATTAATGGCAGGCGGAAGTCTTAGAGATAGAATAGCAGCAGAAAGAAAAGGAATAGCTGATGCTAGGAAGGGTCTTGATACAACTGTTAGACCAGTCATAAGACCTCCAAGTGATGCTGGTTTACAAGATGGTGGCGGACATGCAGGTTCAAAAGGAACTCCAGTTCCAGAACCAGCAAAAGCACCAACTCCAGCACCAACAAGAGCACCATGGGCTGATAGAAGTCCAGAATTTGGAACTATTGCAGTACCTGTTGAAGCACCACCAGTTGAAGCACATGATGATTCAAGAGATACTTCTGTTTTTTTAGGGGCAGGTTCATCTCGTAAAGTAGTTGTAGAGGGTGACGCATTAGACGATATTCCTTTACCAGTTGCAAGAGCACCTGTTGAAGAAGCACCGCCACCACGAAGAAGAGCAAGTGTATATGTTAAACCAAGAGAACCTATTGGCGAACAAGCTGAACCAACTCCAGTCCCAGCAAGAGCACCTGATTTAGGAGCTGATTTCACTCCTCATGTTCCAGAAAGACCATTAGATCGTTTTGGTATGGATGAAGATGTTTCTCCAGTTGCTGCTGAACCAGATTCTGCTCCAACTAGAATAATGGACATGCCAATTCCAGAACCACAATCAAGACAACTCAAGACAGTTAACTTTTATCTTCCAGGTACCAAAAAAAAGATAGTAGCTAGTTGTATGTTGGAATATACAGGTTCCAAAGGAGACGAATACAATTTCGTTTTGATTAACAAACACAACAATAGAACAACACGCGAAAATATTACACTCCGAGTTGGTGATACACCAACCAGTGTTAATGTCAGAACTAAATTTGGCAATGCCACATTAGATCTTTCTCTTGACTCAGTACATAAAGGTACAAAACGCGTTGTTCCAGTAGTAAAAGCAGAAAAATTATCTGCTTTAGTGGAAAGCGCAAAACATTACAAAACAGCAGAATTCTGGGCAAACCTAAAAATAAAACCATACATTCCTGAAATTTATCTGGTTGGTGTTTGTGCAGCTGTTGATATTACATTGGCACTCGCAGGTGCAGGTGTTGAATATTTAGGTGCATTACAACCAATTGCAGTTGTAGGATTAGCTACAGTCCAATCAATTTTCATTGGATGGTCTGGATTGCATAGAAACACAAATTTCAATAATGAGGCTAAAGCTCTAGAGCTTCCTGCCGAGGCACCTCATAGCTCATAATTTTTTCATTATTTTAAAAAAACATAGCTTTAAATATAGTTTCCCACTAAAATATATATTGTAACACAATTACCGCATGTGGTGATTATGGTTACAACGGTGAAAATATGACAAAATTATCTTTAAAAAATCCTGGTGGAAAAAGTCCTACTACTCCCGAATCAAAGAGATTAGGGTGGAGAAATAGTACTGCCGTGGGTATTACTGTAGCAGCTGTTGCTGCACTTCTTATCCCATGGAAATGCCAACCAGATAAAATTGCTCCACCACCAGAACCAACTCCATGTGTTGCTATGGCAAACCCAATGACAAAAGTTGTTACTAAATATCAAGTAGTTCCTCTTCCTCCCCAAATCATTGAAATGGAATGTACTCCATGTACACCTCCATTACCCCCACTTGCAAAAGATGATGGGAAATGTGAATTAGACAGAGGTGAAGGTGACCACAGATCAAAAGACTTCGATCCAGCAAGTTGCGGTCGTTGTGGAGATGGTAAAGCAGATCCACTTGAAGTTGCAGATCCTTCTCGTCCTTCTTCAAGAACCGAAGTTGCAGATCAAATCGCTTCAAGCAGTGTTATATTCACAGGAAATCCAGTTCCAGAAGGATGTCTTGCAGATACATTTACGTGTGATGGTCCAGAAGCTTTACAAGGAACTATTAGAACAGGTGTAGTAAAAGAAATTTCAACATCAGAAGGACCTGTTTATGAACTTGGAGCAGTTGTTGTAGGTTGCGATCCACCAAAACCAGTCAAAGCATCAAGACGGATGACTCCAGAATGTGGCGATGATGTTGTTGCAAAAGTACATGGCCTCATTGTAGGTGCATTACATGACAATTCAAGATCTATACGATCAACTTTAGGTGCTAGAGATATTGGAGTTATCGTTACCATTACTGCAAATGTTGATAGCTCTGGAAGAGTTGTTCCAGGTAGCGGTACTGTCAGCTGTGGTGGTGTCTGTCCTAACGCAGGAGATTCGGATGTTCTAGCTAGGATAAGAAAAGACATAGCACGTCACAAAGTTGCTTCTAGCGACTGTACCATATCATCCCCTCTTAGCGCCAGATTACCAGTTGAAAGAGAAGGAAGGTAATTTTTTCATTTTAAATTAATTCTTTTTATTCTCACAATTACTAAAAAACAAATTCAAAAGAATCAAGATCCTTTTTATTTTCGTTTCTAATAAAAAGGAGATTCAAAAAGGTGGCAGGAAGGCAAAGCCTTCCTGACTGTCTTGAAATAAGAATTTCAAGGACAACCTTGGTCCTTTTTATTTTCTAATGCATTATAGTTATCATGCTCAAATTCATTCTATTTGATATCGACGATACTCTTTTTCCATCTACTGAATTTTCCACCTTAGCAAGGACAAATGCTATCAATGCAATGATAAGCATGGGACTTAATTTTGATTATAATTTTCTCAATTCAAAACTGCAAAAAATCATTGAAAAAAAAGGTTCAAATTATGAGGGGCATTTTGATGAACTCTGCAAACAACTTAAAGTCAAAGAACCTGAAAAATATATTGCTGCTGCTGTTGCAGCATATCATGATACCAAAACAGCAATTCAACCATTTCCAACTGTGCCATTAACACTTCTTCGTCTAAAGGAGAACGGATTCAAACTTTATATTGCAACAAGCGGAATCTCAACCAAGCAATGGGACAAACTAATTCGTTTGAGGCTGGCTCTTTATTTTGATGGTGTTTTTGTCACTGAAAAAGAAAAAGATAGTTCCTTCTATAAAAAAATAATTACTGCTCTTGATGTGAAACCTAATGAATGCGTAATTATTGGGGATAGGGAAGACACAGACATCAAACCTGCTAAATCAATAGGCATCAGAACGGTTCGTGTTTTGACTGGGAAACATGGGAATGTTCCAAGCAGAGCAGATTTCATCATCAATTCTATAAGGGAGCTACCATCTATTGTTGCTAAAATTAGGCGCTGTTAGCGTTTTTATTATAATTTCTAGCAGACTAAAATCTTATAAAACCATCAATTCAATAACACCTCATGAGATTTATTCTAATCGGGCTTTTTGCCATTACTATCTTTTTGGCTGGATGCGGCGGAAATAGCGGTCCAACTTCATGTACATCTGATTCAGAATGTCAATCATGGGAACAATGCAATGTATCAGGTAGTACGTGTATTGTACGTTCTGGTTATTGTATGGCCGATGTCGACTGTAGTGATAATCTTACAATTTGTGATGTCACAAGTACCCATCTCTGTGTCTTTAAGGATGGTTTCTGTAGAAAAACAAGTGATTGTCAAGGGTGGCAAGTCTGCGATTCAGAATTCAAATGCAGACCAGCGCCAGGCTATTGCGATGCTGATGATCAATGCAATCAACCATCAGAATTTTGTAATCCTGCAAAACATCAGTGTGGTCCTGCACCAGGATACTGCGTTGATAGTAGAGATTGCGAAGCATGGAAAGAATGCGATATTAGTACAAAAAGATGTGTTCTACTTGATAGTAAATGTGATCTTGATGGTGACTGTGATTCATGGCAAGCATGCAATGTAAAAACTCATTTGTGTGCTCCAAAAGTAGGTTTTTGTATGAGTACCGAAGATTGTGATTCATGGACTCTTTGTGATAAAACAACAAACAAATGTATTGCAAGACAAGGATATTGTATTGCCCACAATGAATGCAATAGTTGGGAGCTTTGTAGTAGTCAATCGCATAGGTGTGTTCCTGATGTTGACAAGTGTAATGTCAATACTGATTGTGGTGACTGGCAAGTTTGTGATAGTAGCCATTATTGCAATGCAAAGACTGGTTTCTGTAATACAGCAGCAGATTGTGTTCAAGGAGAACAATGTAATCAACAAACACATACGTGCCAGTAAAGAAACCAAGGTTTCTTTAACTTCCTTTTAATTTGATTAAGACCCCGTGATTCTTTCAATCTCCTTTTTTATTGAACGGTTCTTTCAATCTCCTTTTTTATTTGAATTCTCTTCTTTTATTAATTTTAACTTCCAATTCATTCTATGACAATTCGTTTTGGTCCAGCAGGTATTCCAATTCAATGTCATGGTACAACGGTTGATGGGATAAAATGCTGTTCAGAATTGAATCTTGCTGCAATGGAAATGGAATTTGTCCATGGAGTCAGAATGAAAGATGATATGGCAAAAGAAATTTCATCCGTTTCAAAAAAACTTGATATTTCTCTCTCATCACATGCACCTTACTATGTTAATCTTTGCAGTTTGGAGGAACAAAAAATAATAAATTCTAAAAGGCACATATTCGAGGCTGCACGTACAACTTTCTTATGTGGAGGCAATATAACTGTTTTTCACCCTGGGTTCTATCAGAAATTATCCCCCCAAGAAGCATTCGAAATTGCTAAGAAAAATCTAAAGGAAATTGATGAAAAACTTAAACAGTACAAAATCAAAATCCGACTTGGAGCTGAAACAGTTGGGAAAAAAAGTGCATTCGGTGGTCTTGAGGAAAACATAAAACTTTCTCAACAGATAGAGTCAGTTGAACCAGTAATTGATTTTGCCCATCTTCATGCCCGCGGTGATTTTCGTATAACTGGTGAAAATGACTATCTAGCCATTTTTAACAAATTAGAGAATGAACTTGGTGATTATGTAAAAAGGTTCCACTGTCATTTTTCTGAGATAAATTATTCTGCCAAGGGAGAATTAAATCATTTTGTTCTTGGTACAAACAACGAACCTCCATTCGAACCATTTATGAAAATTCTTGCTGAAAATAATTATTCAGGAACTATAATATGCGAGACACCAAAAATAGATGCTGATGCTATTAAGCTTATGAGTACATATTCGAAATTTAGAAAGTGATTGCGATGCTACTTATAGATTATCTTGAAGAAGCTGCCGAGTATGTTCATGAGCGTCGGCTCAGGATACAGAAATTAGAGCGTCAATTCCATCGCATCTATGATGGCGATTTGAAAAAAGAAATGAGTGCAACCTGGAAAGAAATACGCAAGAAGAGGAGCGAAATTATAGATGAACTCCTTCTAAATCTTGAGGAATTCCGTGCCCTAAACAAATATTTTCCAGACTTGCTTCAAATAATTATGGAAGATGAGAACATCGGCAAAGTTGTTTCAAAAAAAGCATGGATTTTGGATTTCAAGCAACTATCGCCGAAAGAGGTAAACATTAAGCTGGAACAGCTAATGGAATGGCGTACGCAGATAAAAGCCGCAAAAGAGACATTGCGTGGTTGGGTTGGTGTAGTACATTCACGTTCCTTTCTTGCTACATTTCCAATTTTAAGAGGGTTTATGAATCAGGATATGATAAAGGCAGATGCATTAGAAGCAATAAAAAAAGCAGAGAAAACTATTCTCCGTGAAGGTTGGCTTCTCCTGCTTTCAGATTCTCTTATCAAGATTCCAATTGCAAAATTTGCTACTAAAATCAGCCAATATCAACAGGACGAAAATAATGCAAAAACCGAATTGAAAAAGGCGCTTGGAAAAGGGACCATTCCGGAAACAATAGCAACAAGAAAACTAGAAGAAGCAATAAAACAAAAGACTCATTTTGAACGAATTTTGCGTCAGATTCTCTTAGCAAATCCGGGGTATTTGAAATCATTAAAGACAAGTAAAAATTGGTTGTCACGTGGGAAATCATCAAATATTGAAAAATTTGCCAGAACAATTACTCCTCATTCACTAAAGGAAAGAGCATGGTTGGATGAGATGAAGAAAAAATTTGGTTAATTTTTTCTAGAGTCAAAAATCAGGCTGGATTTTCAACATGAAGAAAATTAATTCGTTTTACTTTCAACAATGCCTATTATGGCATCAGCGACTGTAGAATATGCCTCTGGAGCATTAGTATTCACAACCGAAACACTTTTTGTAAAATTGTTTTTAGTTATAAAAATCGATTTGCACGAACCATCCATTACCATCGGATCGCTATAATGTTCATCAAGTGAGTAAAACCCACTACTTTCTATTTTGTCAAGTAGTTCAAGTATTTCACTTTCATTCAAAGTAAATGTTTTTCTAAATCCTTCATTTTCAAATCTTCCATTGTCAAGCATCATTCCGCTTCCGCTTTGGTATATACCATTCCCATCTGCATCTATAGTTATTGTTGTTCTTCCCCATTCTGCATGACATGCACCATAACTATATTTTATTTCAAGATCCGAAGGAACCAAACCACTTTTAGGTGGGGTAATACAACCAAGGAAAAGTAAGGAAACCATAATCAATGCAATTAATTTCATACAGTAAACTCTCAAGTTTTTATTTTACGTATTTTTTCTTCAATTTTAGCTTTCTGAGCCGTACTCATATGAGGATCGTTTTTGAGGAATAATGAGTAGAAATTTAACAACAGTTGTTTTGTTTTTTTAGTATCTATCTTACGTGCTTTTCTAATATAAAAATCCGATCGCGGATCATCGAGAAAAAGATAGCATATTGAGAGGAAAAAATGCGTTGTGGCATTATTTGGTTCAAGTGCAAGTGCTTTGAGAAATGCATCAATTGCTTCTTCTATCTCAAAAACCTCAAAATGAGCCATCCCTTTTATTTGGTAATATTTTGATTTTTTATCAAGTAATACTGCTCGTTCAAAATATTCTTGTGCAGCATCATAATTCCTTAATTTAAGTGATACAATTCCGCGAAGATACCAAAATTCGTCCTTGTTTTTGTTAGTCGGTGTCATTCGATCAAGCATTTCTGCGGCTTCCTTATACATTTGTTTGCTTAGTAAGTCTCGTGCCTCGTCGAATTCCGCCATGCTTATTCCTTTGGGAGTAACCTTTTAAATGGTTTTATCTAATATGATATTGCAATCAGTGTAAAGATGTGGGAATATGGCTGGAGTGTTTAAACGTGATCTAAAACCTACTGAAAAACCACCTGAGGAACGGGTTGTTATTCGAAGAGCCGAAGTAGAAATCCATTCTTCTTTAGATGCACTTTCACGTGCTGCACAGGTTCGACCGCAAGATGCATCTACTTCTGTAGCACAAGCAGATCGAGATTTGTATGCACTTAGAAACAGACAAAATCATGTCGATCCAATTCAACTCGGCAAAAATTTTCAAGCTCTTGTAGAAAAAATGAATGTCTGATCCTTTCAAATTCTATTCCATTATCATGAGCGAAGCGAATCAATAAAATTTATTCCATGTTAAGAACGCGGAAGCGTTCTTGACAGTAGTGAACATCTCCGTTCACTCCATTTCTATTGTTCCTGGCGGTTTATTTGTTATATCATAAACAACTCGCCCAACTGACCGAATCTCATTTGTTATTCTAGTTGAAATTTTTTCCAGAATTTCCATTGGTATATGTGAGAAATTAGCAGTCATTCCATCCATGCTTCGTACTGCGCGTACAATTACTGTGTATTGGTATGATCTTTCATCACCCCTCACACCAACTGTCTTTGAAGGTAATAACGCAGCAAAATATTGCCATGGTTTTTCAATTTTTTTTGCAGCTGCATCAAGTTCTGTTTCAACAATATCACATGCATCCTGAACTATTTTCACTTTTTCCTCTGTTATCTCACCAACGATTCTCACTGCAAGTCCTGGTCCTGGGAATGGTTGTCTTTGATGAACTGTTTCAGGAAGACCAAGTTCTTTTCCAACTAATCTTACTTCGTGTTTATACAATTCACGCAATGGTTCACAGAGTTTAAGATGCATTTTTTCAGGAAGGCCTCCTACATTATGGTGGCTTTTTATTGTATCACGGCCCATCCCACCACTTTCTATCCAGTCAGGAGCAATTGTTCCCTGTATTAGAAATCCAATATCTTTCTTTTTTTTGGCTTCTTCTTCAAAAATTCTTACAAATATCTCGCCAATTATCTTACGTTTTTTTTTCCGGATCATCAACACCCACGAGTCCATCAAGGAAGCGTTTTTTAGCATCTATCACAGTAAGTTCAACCCCTAGTGATTTTGCAACTGCTGCAACTTTTTCCGTTTCATTTTTTCTCATGAGTCCGTTGTTTACATAGAATGCATGGATTTGACCAGGCAGTGCTTTTGATGCCAAAGTTGCAGCTACAAAAGAATCAACTCCACCTGAGAGTGCAGTTATTGCATGTTCTTTACCTATCCTTTTTCTTATCTCGTTTTCTGATTCTACTATGAATTTTTTTGGATCAAATACCATACGTTCACCTTGATTTTTATTATTGATCGAGTTGACCTACAACGTTTTGAATATATCAGGCAGACCTAACAAAACAGAAAGAAAATCCAATACATATATCATAACTCCAAATCTTATAAACAATGTAATCAGCATAATTACAAATGCATGTACAAATGTTATCTTATGTACGTGCATATATGCCTTGGTTGAAATATAAATCCAGAAATAAATCAAGCCTATTATTATCACAGCCCATCCGATTATCTGAATGCATGGTATTG
>JBDRIM010000053.1:0-2144 GCA_043816005.1 Microcaldota archaeon | reverse complement strand
ATGTCGCATACTTTCAGACGCGTCCAAAACAATAACTGATCGGGTTCCTGAACTTGCTTTTCAATTATTTTGTGTAAAAGAATTGAATTCTTGATTACTTATTTACAGTCTTGAAAATACTCTGGATACAAGACCTTCTCGTATATTCTAAGCAGTTTATGCTTCAATTCATTCGTAAGCATAGCATTTACAGTCAAATGATGATAACCAAGCCAGGGACTTAAAAAAGGCTGAGAGTTAAAAACTTAAGTTTAAGCATCTTACTATGAACATGGAAATTGTCTTATACATTGACAAGTCGTGGTTTTAATGGGAGATGTAATTAAAGAAGTCGCAAAAGGATTAGTAAGAGAGAAAGTTACTCTTCCTCTTGGTTGTTTACTTTTTTTGCTAACTCTTGCTGGTATTACTGGTGCTCCTTTATTGTTTAGTGGAGCAAAAACAGCATATAATATCGCTGAAGATAAAAAAAGGAGATCTGCTCCAATATCAACGTCGATACCTGAACCCCGAGATTATAGATTAACTCCAACAGTATCTTACCCTATACCCACACTAACACCCATATCTTCAGTACCTCCAGAATATATTTCTTTTGTCATTAATAGAATTAGTTTGGACCACGCAAAAACAGATGGTGTAGCACTTATAACTGATAGATGGGCAGGTTGGGTTTATTATGCCGTTCCTATTACTTGTGTTCAGGGTTTAGACAGTGATGCGATTAATGCAGGGACTATTTCTCCAACTATATATTTACGTCCAACAGGAGAGAAATTTGGTTTTATACCTAAAGCAGCCTGTCCATAGCAATTATTTAAAATCTAAATTCCTTCAAAATCAACCCTATACAACCTTATCTCTGGATTAGAAAAAACTAATTCAAAATGTTCCAATCCTTCTCCATTGTAGAAGAAAAGCTTAGCAAACATCGAATCTCTAATTGCAGGGGAAAAATATATCAGAGTTTGAAAACCAGGATCAACCCAAACCAACCCATCTATTTTTTCCAAATCAGTTCCCAATTCAGATAAATCCACAATCTGTTGCTGACCTTGTTGGAAAAATGTTAAATGATTGATCACATATTTGTTGTTATAGACAGGAATTAATTGATTTTCTTTCTGAACTATCGCTAGTTTCAACCCAGAATAATCATAAACATAAACAGGATTGCCTTGTTGGTCTTGTTTCAACTCAGAAAAAGAGAATATCCACGGACACCAAACCCAGACACCTTTACCCTGTTCAGCAAACTCCCCACAAGATATCTGACCCGGCTCTGTCTCAGGGGTGCTCGCACAACAAACACCTGGGTTTTTAAGAAAATCTTGTTGAGAAGTTACAGGAGCACGAAAACCACCAAAATAATTCATCCAAGTGAACTTACCTATTAAATCAGAACTAGCAATAAAATACATTTCGCTCGCGGGTTCGCATGCCTCTTTAGGAACAGCATCACCAAACTTTTCCTTTACTTCTTGGCATTGTTCATCCGTTAATCCCATGTATT
Source organism: Microcaldota archaeon (assembly GCA_043816005.1). Taxonomy (GTDB): domain Archaea; phylum Micrarchaeota; class Micrarchaeia; order Anstonellales; family Bilamarchaeaceae; genus Bilamarchaeum. The sequence goes on along the minus strand of JBDRIM010000053.1, from coordinate 631 downwards.
TTTCAAGAATATTCACAGCTTCTGTCTCATTATCAGTTGACATTATTCTTCCCATGTTTTGTATACGAGTATTGTGAGAGTAAGGAATACAAAGATCAGCAGGACAATGAGCACCATCAGCATGAACAGTTAATCCTGTATAACCAGCTATTATATGACCAGGATCCCACCATGTAGCAACAGTAGCTTTAGGATCAGCATTCTCATTTAACCAATCAAGCATATCAATCCAATTTTGACTTACCTCCATACCTCCAGCTCGCCCAGCATAGACCATAGCATCTGAAACAAACATAAGAGAAAGAAGCAGGATCACACCAAGAACAGTAGCTCCGATAACATCTTTTTTTAATAACTTAACCAGGCTACCAACAACATAACCAGCTGCAGTAGCAACAGAAACCGAGAATAATAAAGAAAATCTTACACCATTTAGTATCATGTAAAAAGTCAAAGCACCCCACATGAATATGAAAATCTCTGCAAAGTCGATCTTAATTTTTTTAATTATTTTGTAAACAACAAGAACAGGAAGTCCTATCAAGAAAAGAAGTGTGGGCCCTAACCCAACTCTACCAGCTACTGCAAGAAACCCGCCCTTGGTAAAGATGTTTATTGGTTGTAATTCTGC
>JBDRIM010000052.1:0-40955 GCA_043816005.1 Microcaldota archaeon | reverse complement strand
CATAAACTTCAGCAGCCTTTGACTGGTGCCATCTTGTTATTCCGCGATCTCGATCTTCATCACCACTAATAGTTAATTTACTCCCGATAACTATACCTCTTTTCTTAAGAGAATATTTTGCCATTCCTTCAATAAGAACTCCTGCATCACAAACATGGTCAGTATGATTATGTGTCACAATAACAGCATCTAATTCAAGTGGATCCTGCCTATTTTTTATCGAATGAAGCAAAGCACCAGGTCCGGGATCAACATGAATATTTGCAGAACATGAGTTTATCCTAAATCCAGCAGTGGCCCTAACCTGTTTTATAAGATTTACTCGGCCTCCGCCAGTACCAAGAAAGACAAGTTCCATGAGAAATGTAAGGATAATGAATTTATTAAAACAATCTGGTTGGTGGAATAACACTATATATTTAAGAATTGACCAAACATATATATTTTTATATGTTTCGTTGATTTATATTATTATGAAAATTCCACTGGCCAACAAACTTAAGAAGCGGCTACATCGTGAGATAGGTCTGTTACAAGATGAAGTACTGGATATAGCATATGAAATAGAAAATTCAGTAATATTACATGGTGGGACTGCCATCTGGCGTTGTTATGGTGGCAATAGATTCTCAGAAGATCTTGACTTTTATTCCAAACCAAGAAAATTTGAAAACGAGTTTGAAGCTTTGGTAAAGCGCAGAGGGCTTTTTATCACCAAAATAAAAAAAACTGATAACTTGGTGTTTTCAAAAATATCAAACGGAGAGGTGGAAGTTAGAGCAGAATTTAATTTTTCAAAATCAGTAAGAGGAACACTTGGAACCTACGAACGTATGGATAGTTCGTTAACGACCATATTTACGCTAAGTCCAGAAGAACTTATTTTCGAGAAAATAGATGCATATTCCAATCGGATGCTTATTCGGGACATCTATGATCTTGTTCATCTTACTGCGATGGTAGAAAACCCCAAATCAGTAGCAGAACGAATGAAATCATTTCTAATAAATGTAAAAAAACCAGTTGACGAGAAAAATATAAAAGCAATAATCTACTCAGGTGCAGTTCCTTCATTTGAACAAATGCTTGAGATTCTAAAAAAGAGGTTTTCACATTGAACCTAGTGAAAAAAGTTAAAATTGAATTCGGAAAACGATCCACATTTACCATAAACGATTTGCGACGGGTTCTTGGCAGAAATATAAATGATGGATACATCTATCTTCTAGTTCACAATCTTCTTGCCAGCGGTGAAATGAAACGGATTGCAAAAGGTGTTTATACATTTAAGGATGAACTCGAACTTGTTGGTTTTGGTTTTGCACCCTTTTATTATGGCCTTCAGGAAGCACTATCCCTTAGAAACATGTGGGAACAGGAAACAATCCCAATAATCTTAACTACTAAAAAAGTTCGCCCTGGTTCAAGAAAATTTTCAGGTAATAATTATCTTATCCGGCACATAAATCGCAAGATGTTTTTTGGTTTTGAGATGATCAAATACCATGATTTCTGGATTCCAGTCTCTGATATGGAAAAAACACTAATTGATTTTATCTATTTTAAGGAACCTATTCAAGATGAAGTGCTGGTGGAGATGAAAATACGTAAGGATGTTCTTGAACAGTATCTTAAAAGGTGTCCAACCTGGGTAAAAATAAGGACAAATTCACGACTTAATAATTTGAACGTATCGAAGAAATAATCTCATTTATTTTCTAATCATCTTGCAGAACATGCAAATTTCTTTTGAAGAAGCTTCACCGCAAGATGAACAACAGCCTAACTGAGAAGCAGATTTAGTATATTTCTCTCGCAAAGCCCCTTCAATTTCCAAAAAAGAGTTGACTATCTTGAATTTAGTCCCAGGATATCTTTCTTCACTTTCATTCAGTATTTTTCTAATATGGCTACGAAAGGCAAAGTGAGCATATGGGCATTCAACTTGTTCCAGTTCAATTCCTTTAACCATTGCATAAATCGCATTCTCTTTTTCGGGAGTCATCATAAGTGGTTTTATCCGTGGAATTAATTTGCTGTTTTGTACCATCGGTTCATTGAATCTTGCAAGACGTGAAGGTTCATTTCTCATAATATTCATCAAAACAGTTTGCGCAACATCATCAAGATTGTGGCCAATTGCAAGTTTATTTGCGTTAACTTCACGTGCTCCTTTGTTGAGCATATATCTTCTTATCACGCCACAAAAACTGCATGGTAATTTCTCTTCGTCTGTTTTCTCTATCTGATCCAAAGTTTTTCCTGCAACTTCCTTGAATGTAAATGTGTGGTGTTCTATACCTAAACTTTCACATTCTTTTTTTGCTATTCCCAATGTTTTAGCTCGATAACCTTTGATTCCTTCATCAATGGTTATTGCAACAAGTTCAAATGGCAAGTCTTTTTGTAATTGAACAAGCGAATGAAGTAAAACACAACTATCTTTTCCACCTGACAATCCAACTGCAATACGATCGCCTTTCCGGAGCATGGAGAAAATTCTTATTGTTTTACGAAATCTTTTATCAAACATTTTGATGAAATGCCGTTCACATAAATGTTTACTTGAATAAGGTAAGAACACAATTGGTTCCTTTCCACAATAACAACTCTCTCGTTTTATCATAGTCTGTTCTTTCCATCCGCGAAGCGGATCATCAACAAAAATTTAGCCACCAAAAACTACCTTTATTACTTCAACTTTATCGGTTTTTTTCAGTCGTGTTGTTTCTGGGACAAGTTTTCCATTTACTTTTACAACTACTTCTTCACGCATAACTCCGAGTTTTTTAAGCAACTCGATCAGCGTTCCATCGAAAATTATTTTCTTTTTCTTATTATCTACTATTAGTTCTATTTTCTCACCGTCATCCTTCTTGTGATGCGTAAGATAAATAAGGCTTGGCCAATTAATTACATCATGAAGATTACATCAGTATGGGCACGGGAAATACTGGATTCACGGGGAAACCCAACAGTTGAGGTTGATGTTGCAACTGAAAATGCATTTGCAAGTGCAGCAGCTCCAAGCGGTGCATCAACAGGCACACACGAAGCAGTCGAGCTCAGAGATGGTGGTAGCCGTTATCTTGGTAAGGGGGTGTTGAGTGCAGTTGATAATGTGAATAATCACATAGCAGTTGCATTGATCGGTATGGAGGTCAGTGACCAGGAAAAAATTGATGCGAAATTAAATGAACTTGATGGTACACCGTTCAAAAGCAAACTTGGTGCAAATGCTACTGTTGCAACTTCTATGGCTGTTTTGAGGGCAGCGGCTGCTTCAGAGGACAAGGCACTTCATGAGTATCTTGGCGGAACTATCCTTCCATTTGCTATGTTCGATATCATTAATGGTGGCAAGCACGCGGGAAATGGCCTTGCAATCCAAGAATTCATGATAATTCCGGAAGCAGATATTTTTTCAGAAAGACTCCAGATGGCAAGTGAAATATATCATATTTTAGGTAAGCGGCTTGTTGAGAAATATGGTCCTGCTGCAAGAAATGTTGGTGATGAGGGCGGTTATGCTCCTCAGATTGGTAATACTTATCAAGCACTTGATGAAATTGTTGCTGCAATAGAAGAAGCAGGCTACAAAGGTGTGTGTTCACTTGCCATTGACGCTGCAGCATCTTCTTTTTATGATAGTAAGAGGGGGACATATCTTTTGGATTCAAAAGAATTGAGAGAACCAGAATTAGTTGATTACTATTTGGATCTCCTAAAAACATATCCTATAAAAAGCATTGAAGATCCGTTTGATGAGGAAAGTTTCGAAGCATTTGCTGCATTGCGCAAAGATGCTCATAATATACAAATAGTCGGTGATGATCTTACTGTCAGTAATGTTGCACGTTTGAAGGAAGCATTATCACATCGCTCAATAAATTCCCTTCTGTTGAAATTAAATCAAGTTGGGACCGTTACAGAAGCAATGAATGCAGTAGCTTTATGCAAACAACACAGCCTTAACGTAGTTGTAAGTCACCGTTCAGGTGAAACTGAAGACTGTTTTATTGCAGATTTCTGTGTTGGTATAAATGCAGGGCAGATAAAAACAGGAGCACCAGCAAGAGGAGAAAGAACCTCAAAATACAATCAATTATTGAGGATTGAAGAAAGACTTGGTCTCTCTGGCTAAATGAAAGCTTAAAAATATAGCCATTCAACATAAACTAAAGCGCACACATACGTGAAACTATGGTAGAAAGAAAACCAAATCCAACAGACGCAAAAACCTATTATCAAATGGGTAATGATTACTATGAAAAAGGAGACTATGACAAAGCCATAGAAAATTATAATATGGCGATTCTTCTCAACCCTGTTTTTTCAGAAGCATACTTCAATCGTGCTCTTTCTTATTATCAACTTAAAAATTTTGACAAATCGACTGCGGATTATACAAAATCAATGGAGTTAGATCCCCAGAATCCAATTATTTACAATAATCGTGGTGATGCATTCTACAGAAAGCAAGATTTTCAAAGTGCAATAAAAGATTATGACAAAGCAATAACACTAAATCCAAACTATCTTAAGGCATTTTACAACAGAGGTCTTTCTTACGCTTCCATAGAAGAATATGAAAAGGCAGTTGAAGACTTTACAAAAGTCATTTCACTCAAAGCTGATTTTGCAGAAGCATATCATCTTAGAGGTCTTGCATATGAGTATGCAGGTTCGATGTCAAGTGCAATTGCTGATTATGAAAAAGCACTTGAACTAAATCCTGAATTAACAGAGGCAAAAACACATCTGGATAGTGCAAGATCTAAGAAAGATCAGGAAGGAAAAGGCGGAGAGGGGGGAACTGCAGACATAAAAATGCTTACAAAACCAAATATGTCCTTTACTGATGTTGCTGGTATGGCAAAAATGAAGGAGGAAATTCGTGAAGCAGTTGTTTATCCGATGAGGAATCCAGATTTAGCAAGAAAATACGGCAAACTCGGAGGCGGAGGTATTTTGATGTATGGTCCGCCAGGTTGTGGAAAAACATTCATAGTGAAAGCTGCAGCTGGGGAATGTCACTCTGGGTTTATCAATGCAAAGCTTTCAGATTTGCTTGACATGTATGTTGGTAATACAGAAAAAAATATCCACAAAGTTTTTGAACTTGCAAGAAAAAACCCACCATGTATCCTTTTTTTCGATGAAGTTGAAGCAATAGGTGGTAGAAGAGATCAGCAGGAAGGCCAACAATATATGAAAATGGCTGTTAATCAGATGCTTTATGAGATGGATGGTGTCGAGGCAACCAATCAAAATGTGCTTATAATTGCAGCAACAAACGCACCCTGGGATGTTGATCCTGCTCTGAGAAGATCTGGTCGTTTCAGCAAAACAATTTACCTTCCAGAACCAGATTATACTTCTTGTGTTTCTATTCTAAAAATGCATGCTAAAAAAAGACCTCTTGCTTCCTTTATTCCATTCTCTCTTCTCGGTGCTGCAGTATTAGGATATGCTTCAGCAGACCTGAAAGCAATTGTTGACGATGCTGCTACCATCCCATGGAGACAGGCATTCTTAGGAATAGAAAAGAAGGCCGAAGAACTCATCAAGGGCGGAATGGTAAAAGAACAAGCAGAAGAAATTGCAAGAAAACAAATCCAACAAAGGTCAGTTACTTTAGGTGACTTTGTTCAGGCAGTCATAAAGAAAAGATCATCTTTGCCTCCATGGTATGAACAGGCAAAAAAGCAAATAGGTAAACAGGAAGAAGTTACAATTGTCGATGGTAAAGAACACAAAAAAGTAAGTGACAGCAAAATGGGACCTGGTGAAAAAGAAGCATTCAGGGATTTGCTCGGTACAATAAATGGCAGAAATGAATGGCATAATAAGATAGTTGCTCGTGTTAGAAAAGAAACTATGCTTATTGTTCTACGTTTAGTTGTGGTGGTTACCGAACCAGGAAGATTAGTTGTTTGATCATCTGGCTTATTATTCTTTTTCTCTTATTATCAAAACATGATTATTATCAAAAATGGTAATATATTTCTTGGCAATAGCTTTGTTAAACAGGACATTGCCATTGACAATGGAGTTATTGTCGATGTTGGTTTTAATCTAAAAGGAACTGAAAAAATAGATGTAACTGGTATGCTTGTTCTTCCTGGTCTTATTGATCCACATGTTCATCTGCGTGAGCCAGGAGATACGTACAAAGAAGATTTCACAACTGGAAGTAGAGCTGCAATTGCAGGTGGGTTTACTACTGTAATAGATATGCCAAACAATAAAATCCCAACTACAACAAAAAAAAGGCTAGATGAAAAAATAAGACTTGCAAAAGAAAAGGCAATATGTGATGTTCTATTTCATTTCGGAGGGACTGATGATAATTTCGATGAAGTAAAAAAAGCAGATCCACAGTCAATGAAACTCTACTTGGGCGAAACAACAGGAATGCTTGTTCTGAACAAATTATCATCACTTGAAAAGCACATTGCAAATTTTCCTGCAGATAGACCAATAGTCATTCATGCATCTGATCATTCTCATGATGAAGAATCCAATGTGAAAAAAACATGTACGACTGTTGAAAATACCCTCAATATTGCGAAAAAATACAATCACAAAATCCATCTTGCCCATGCTTCAACAAAAGAAGAAATTCACGTAGCTGAAAGATATGAAAACTGTACTATTGAAGTTGCCCCACATTACCTTTTCCTTTCATCTACTGATCGTGAAAGGTTGGGGGTTCTTGGAAAAGTTTATCCTCCTTTGAAAAGTGAAAAGAAAAGAATTCATTTGTGGAGTGCTATGGAAAAAGTGGATTGTATTGCCAGTGATCATGCCCCACATACGAGAGTAGATAAAGAAAATGGTTGCGCTGGTTTCCCAGGTCTTGAAACAAGTCTAGCAGTCATGCTAAAAGGCTGTGATCTTGGTTTTATTGATAAAATTTGGCTTATTCAGAGGATGACTCAGAATGTTGCATCTATTTTCAATATCAAAAACAAAGGTCAGATTAGAAAAGGATTTGTTGCTGATATTACTATCGTCGATCCAAACAAAATTTGGAAAGTTGATGGAGACGAGTTTGAAACAAAATGCAAATGGTCGCCTTTTGAAGGAATGGAACTAAAAGGCAAAGTTCATACGGTAATAAAGAGCGGAAAAATTCTCTATCAGGAATATCATTTTATCTAATTTATTCTGGTCTAATTACAAAATTTTCCCATCCTGCTCCGTAAGTGTAAGCAATGGTTAAGCTAATTATTTGACCCGGAACCAGTGGAATTTCTTCAGATAATGGAACAATCATATTTGGCATTGTATCATCCTTTGGATTGAATGTTATTCCATTGCATGTTTCTGTTATTGAAGCGAGCCTCAATGCATTAATTGCCCCTGATTGCAATGCTCGCAGAGAAATCTGAATAGTTACATCTAGCTCTTGTTCTCTGGAAAATACTATCTCTGAAGCCTTTACACGTGTGGTAAATTTATCTGCTTTTGGATCTAATTCTTGAAATTCAAAATAAGTTGTTGGTATGTATACTAGACCCTCGTTATCTCCAAATGATGCATGAACTCCTTCTGCATAATTTATAACCCTCCTAGGTATCGTTATTATTCTATCCCTACTAATCCCAATCAAATGCCTGAAAACTGGTACTTGTGGTTCAACAACACACCAGGTGCTTAACAACTCACCAACTAACAAATCTATTTGTGGTATGTCCCTTCTTGTCATCTCTAATGCATCCCCTACGATGAGTTTTATTCGGTCACCCAATCCATTTCTATCAAAATTTGCCTTTGCTATTTTTGCCATTCTTTCATCTTTTTCAATTGCAATAACTTGTTTTGCACCTGCAAGTGCAGCATAAATAGCCATAATTCCAGATCCAGTTCCAACATCAACAACAATTCTATCTGGTGCAAGTTTTTCAAAAGCCCTTCTGAATGCTTTATTCCTCCCAATATTCCTGACAAATTCTATATGCTCTGCAGCATGGAATGACCCACTCTTAGTATTTCTAAGGGTGCTTCTCATTTTAGCCACCACTACTCACTCGACCTAAATGGCTAACGTCCTGGGTAAGGTTAAAGCTGTCAAAGTTTTGTTTTGCTGTTAGTAGTGGATGACTACATAATCCTTCAGAAGAAGTTGCAACAAATATAGTAATATCATGCCTTAATTTTGCTTCTTTAACTACTCTCGCAACAAATTCAGGAGTTAGATATTTTCCTTGCTTATGGTATTTTTCTACGGGGTAAAATGTTTCTAATGCAATTCTTATTGGAGCACCTATTCTCCTTTGCATTTGATCTAAATCAGAAACTGATCTTCTGAAATCTTCAATTGCTTCTTTTTCAGACATTTCTAATCCAATAAGTAGGTAAGTCACTGGATATGCTCCAGCCATCACAATTTTTCTAAAGGCTTCTTCAACATCTCTTAAGTCATACCCTTTGTTGAGTTTAGCTCTAAGTTGGTCATTTGTTGTTTCTAATCCAACTGCAATCTCAAGTGTTTTATCTCCTAATCGTCTCTTAAAATAAGAAATTTCTTTTTCAGATATATACTCTGGTCTTGTCTCTAATAAAATACACTCAGCACCTGTGGAAGCAAGTACTCTAAATGAACTCATAAGGCCCAAAATGTTTACTTGAGCCCGATCTAACATTGAGCCTCCTAATAAATATTCTATTCTATCTCCATCTTTTATTTGTTTTGCAGCATCCTCAAATTTCATAAGTCCTTCGGTTTTTGGTTCTCTTTTCCAGAATCCACAATAGGTACAAGGTTTGTTTTTAATCGCATAACTACAAGATCTTTTCGGATATATCAATAACAGTGTTCTATTCCCTGGTTTTTCAATACCATATAATCCTCTAACTAGTGCCGGACTTTTTTCTAAGTGGATTATCCCAGGGGCATTAGAATTTGTGTTTCCAATGCGTTCATTAGCACTGTGGTTCATAATGTTATTGTGCGGTTGCGTCTATTTAACCAAGTGTCGTAATTTTTTTTACGAAAGTCTTTTATCCTTTTATTATCATTCTTATATAATGGCAGCTATAGACAAGGATCTTCTGAGGGAGCTTGGTCTTACTAATAATGAGGTTGAAGTTTATCTCAAGCTTCTTATGAGCGGTTCAGTAACTGTAAACACCCTAGCCGAGCGTACTGGCTTTCATAGGCAAGTGTGCTATGATGCACTTGATAGACTTTTAGAAAAAGGATTTGTGAGTTTTGTTATTCAGGATAGTAAGAAACATTTCCAAGCACTTCCACCTGAGCAACTTCTAGTATATGCAGATGATATGAAAACCAAGTTAGATTCTCTTGTTCCTGAACTTAAGAAAATCATAACAATTCCAAAAGACGAAACTTTTGTGGAAGTTTATAAAGGCAAGAATGTATTACGAACAATTCACCGCGATCTCCTTACCTATATGAAAAAAACAAAAGAACCTGTTCTTATTCTTGGTGTTGACGAGTCAAAATTCAAAGAGTATGGTAAAGCAATAATAGAAAAATACATCTCAGACCTACGGAAATTTGGTCTGAAAGAAAAACTTCTTTCTTTTGAGGGTGCAACTGATTTATTTCCTGGGGAACAATCAGAATATCGTCTTTTGCCAATGGAGTTTTTCAATCCAAATCCGACCTATATTTATGGAGATAAAGTTGTTTTCTTTGTTTGGGGTAGTCCAATTTATGCAGTTATGATCAAAAGTAGAGAAGTGGCTGATGTAAACAGAAAACAGTTTAACATTCTTTGGAATTTAGCTAAAAAAGTGAAAAATTAAGTGACTCTTTCGATTTTTATGTGAGCTTCACCAGCTGTGTAGGTTGAAGTTATTCTTATCTTGACCCAACCACCGGAAGGTGTTTTACCAACTATCTCATATGGGTCAGTTGGAGCATCTACTGGATATTTGACGATTTCAACTACTTCTGTTTCTCCTTGACTAGTCTCCATCTTCAGTGTAATTTCACTTCCTCTCCCAGCTGCATTAGTTGTAAGCGAAATTGTGTTTGGTGGTACGTAAACATCAGTAATTACTTCTGTGTTTGTGCCAAGACTACCAACTGAATTTGCCAAAGAACCAAGGCGTGAAACTACCAACTCTGCTTGGTATGATGCGATTTGTTGGTTTGAGTCATTTGCCTTTATGTAAACCAATACCAGTAATGGTATGAATATCAAAAGTACAAATCCAACTATAACTAAAAGTTCTGTACTAACCTGTCCTTTCATTTACTTTCCCTCCTTGGTTATGTTCTTCGTTTTTTCTCTTTTTTTCCTAAGTACGGTTGCTACTTCTCCTGCGACTTCATCTATACAATCTCTTAGGAACTCCGCCTCCCCTTTTATTGAAAGGTGGCCACTGTCAGTGTCAAAATTCAAGTTCATATTAAAAGCAGATTTTCCTTTTTTGATATGAACGTTACAATTCCTGATATTGAATACCTTCCTGAATTTTTCAAGAACATGTCCTACTTTATTAATTATATAATCATATTGGTGCATTTCATTCTCGCTAAGTCCACTTACGTTTATTATAATATCTTCATTTGTCATATCATGGACTTTTTTGAATATGTCTAATGCCGATATTATCCCAACTGGTTTTCCTTCTGCAACTACAATAACTGTTGACACTTGTTTCTCTATCATTTTTTTTACGGTTCTTTCAACAGTGGATCCTTCCTGAACAAGAGCAACATCAGGTCTAAAAAATTCTGATATCTTAATTACATCAATGTTTGTTTGAGTTGTCTTTATGTCTCTTCTTCCCGAGGAATATGCATTTGGCATACTTGCCCAAACACTAAGATCATATGTTGAAACAACACCTAAAAGATTCCCTTTGTTTGTTACTACTAGCCTTCTTGCTTTCTTGTCCTTTATAGCTCGTTTTGCAATTCCTACTGTCTCACCATTATCAATGGTATAAACAGGACTGCTCATCATCTCTGATACCGAGAGTGCTGGTATCATCCTATACTTTATCATTTCTTTCAATAGTTCCACTCTGGTTGTGATACCGATTGGCTTGTGTTCTTTGTTAATGACTGGCAATGCTTTGAAATGACCTGTAAGAAACGCATCCATACGATCAAATATGTGTGCGGTTTCAAAAAGTACTGGTGGCCTTACTACCATGGTTTCACATTTGGTGTTATGCGGCTCTTTCATACTTCTTCTGAGGCTGTGATGGTCTATTATCCCATAATACCTACCCTTCTTAGTCACAATAACAGCAGGACTTTCATCCAATTGTGATAGTGCTTTCGACAGAGAATCCGAAGTTTCCAAAATTAATGTCTGTTTTATTTCCATAATTCAACACGCCCCATACTATAGTATAATCTATATAAAGGAAATAGGTATATAAGAATTATGGCGAACCAGTTGCAGATTCACTCTACTCAGTACTTCGAGTCAATGGTCTCAAAACCAACCTGGAAAGACATTCTTCTTGATTCAATATCCTCTAACAGCATTGATCCTTGGAATATCGATCTTCTTGCTCTTTCGGATGCATTCATCAAAAAAGTTCGTGATATGGAACGAATGGATTTTGTTCTTCAAGCAAATGTCATACTAGCAGCATCCATTCTCCTAAAATACAAAAGCAACTACTTGAAAATTTTTAATTACCAGACTGAAATCACAGAATTTGTTCCTGAAGAAACAGACCATATTGCAATAAGTGAAATTCCTGCTCTTGCATTTGCATCCAGGATTCCTCCAAAGCGTCAGATAACCTTAGATGAGCTTATTGGCGAAATGGAAAAAATACTCAAATATGATAATGTGGAAAGAGTTCACATTCCACGTGGTGCAATAGTCGAAACTATTGATATGGAACTCAGTGAGCATGATATTGAAAGAGATATGGACCTTCTTCTTACTGATATTCATTCTAATACCGATGGTGAAGGGTGGTCATTATTCTCAAGAATTACTAACGGGGCAGATCCACGTCAGACGATTTATTCCCTTGTGTGTCTCCTTCATCTTGTTCAATTTGGTCATGTTGATATTAGACAAGATAAACTTTATGGGGAAATATTCATACAATCACTAAACAAACAGAATGCTAAGAATAAATCATAATTCAACATTAAGAATAACCTTATAAACTCTTTTACTTCATTAACGTATTAATGGACTCAGCCGAAGCTATTTCAAAACTCCGAGAAGTTGCATCAACACACCCAGAATCATTTCCAAACCTGGCAAATCTGGCTGGTCGTGATGGTCTATATACTCGTACTGCACTTTCAGCATTAATACCTCAAGAAATCTGGGATACACTTCAAGTTGAATGGATTAGAACAACATCAGAACAACTTTTTTTAACTGCTTTTTCTTCAAGAACAATACACAGTGCAACAAACACTGTTAAGAGTACAGTAAGTCAAAGATTATTAAGTATTCTCCAATTAAGACTAGCTGATTGTCCCGATGTTTTTCCAACCTTGAACGGAGTAGTTAAATTAAAAATACCAAATATGACTTCAGCACTCTTCACAAAGGTCTTAAGATCAGATTGGGATCAACTTCAACTTGATTGGTTAGCTACTTCAACTGATGATCAATTTTTAGCTGCTATAAGGAACATGAAAGGAACTTCGGCTCAGGTAACTACTACTATCAACACTCGTTTGTTAACTATAATCAAAACAAGATTAGAAGCAAATCCCGATGTATTTCCTCATCCTCTTAATTTACAAAAAATTTGCAAACTTAGGAGTCGTCATGTATTCTCTTCAAGAATACCAAAAGCAACAATAGAACAGCTTCAGCTTGAATGGGTACAAAAATCATCAGAAGAACATTTTCTTGCTGCACTTTCACATGGGAGTTTAAGTGATTTGCCTAACCAAACAGCGGCAATTGTTGATGCACGAGTTTTGACTATTTTTAAAGAAGTATCAGAAAGGCATCCAGAAATCTTTCCAACTTATGCTGGTTTATCAAAAGTTGATGGATTACCTGACACGACAATGCTCACAAAAAAAGTATCAAAAGCAATTTTGGAACAAATGCAATTAGATTGGATAGGAACATCTTCTCAAGAAAACTTTGTCAAAGAATTTTCAAATAATAAAATGACTGCTCTTCCAGCTCACGTGAATGATGCAATAAACAAAAAATTAAGAGAAATATTAATTGCTAGTATTACTTCGGGTGCACCACTTCCTCTTCCATTAAAGACTTTCAAATCTCGTGTTACTGATTTCTACGATGTCATGGCAGTATTTGGTTTTCTTTATGGTATAAGAAGTCTTGATCAACAACTTGTTTCGAAAATTGGTTTAAGAGAAAGCCAGAGGGAACCATGGGTAACTATATTAATGAACGAGAGATTAGAACAACTTTGGTTCTTCAGAGAAGCGGTAGTACTAGCAAAATCAGGTCATGCAGATAATTCAGTTGTTGTATCATTTTCCAATGATACATTACCATCAAGATTACAAGCACTTGCTCCTTCTGTAAGCGTAACTCATATACAATTAGAGGCTCTTGAAGCTAGACCTGTAACCTTAACAGACAGAACTATTCTGCTTTCAGTTGCTCAATGGTTATCACCAGAAAGATCAGCAATCCTTTTCAGGAATCTTGCGCTTTCTTCAACTGATGGTCATACAGTTTTGTTTACCTATCCATTTGATCATAAGATTATGCCAGGTGCAGTTGACGATCTTGCAAAACTTGGATTTGATCTTGTTCGATTAGGTGAACTTAGACTAACTCCCCTTCCAGAAATACAACAGGAAGAAAAACTTACACAAATTTCTGGAGTCGGAGTGCTTAAACGAATGTCAACAGGCCCTGATACCTCTCTAGATAAACTGGATTTGTTCTTAAGACCATCAAGAGTTGCCAGAGTTAGTTATTCTGCTGTTACTAATGCCACAAGAACATATGCATTAGATGATTTAGATGCATCAAATCCTTCTCTCATTCTCTATCCATTTAGTACTGCGCCCAGTACCACATTACCATTCCTCTGTTCTATTGATCATGCTAATGATTCAGCAGCATTTATCCTCACATTCTCAGATGATTCAGTAGTTGGATTCCATGTTGATCCACAACATTCATGTACAGTTGAAATAGAAGGGTCTGTAGTAACTCGAGGGGTAGTAAATGCAACTGTTGCAATAATCGAAGGGAGAGAACCAAATTTATCTATCATGGGATCTGTACAAAGAGATTATCGAGAATTCATCACTCATCTGAGAGCTCAAAAACCACAAATTGCAGGTCTTCCAGTTCTAAAAAGAAGAATAAGATAGAAAATATAAAAAAGGGAAGTATGAAACCGTGGGTTTCATAATTAAGATATAATTGTTGCGCCTGGTTTTGCCTTTGGTTTTGCTTTGACTATTTTTACGTTAGCCGGAGTAATCAAAACCAAACCATTAGTTTGCTTCTGGCAACCAGGACACATGTCTGAAAGCAATGCAATGTCTCCATTGACTTTGCCTACATGTGATTTCAACTTAGACAGAACTGTTTTGAGTCTATTTGGTTGTTTTGAAAGCGGAACAACATTCAAGATAATAATATTCTTTTGGCCAAGCTCTTTTACTGCAAGGTCGCCATCGCCTTCATTTCTCAAATCAACCCGTTTAACATAGAAATCAGCAGGAGGACTTACAACGTCTCCGTCTGCTTGCATTAAGTCTTCCAAATCTGGTACATCCGTTTGTTCGTTTTTTCCACCTAATATTTTATCGAAAAGTCCCATTATATCACCACTGCATGGATATTCTTTCATTTAATACAATGACTTTTTAAAGCTACGTCGATTTGAGTTCGGCATATTATCATTTATACAAACAATTTTGCCTTTTCAAATGCACTTTCGATACATTTGTCTGAATTATAATATCTAAACTCGGAAAATCTACCTAACAATGTTATTTTTTCGCTATTTGCAAAATCTTCGATGATTTTTATATTTTTTAAATAATCTAGATCATAGACCACATAGGCATATTTACAGGTAACAAGTTTCTCAAAAATAACTTCTTTTTTGTTTATAACTCCTATTTGATCAAGTCCATCAACAGTTCTCTCGATTATCTCCTTCTTGCTAAGTTTTGCTTTTTCACCATCAGGCCTAAAAGTAGTCTCAGCCAGAACAGCAGAACATCCATTTGGAACAGTATTCGGGCTCATATTTGCAGGAAAGCTTATTCTATTTGGGAAAATTTCTTTATCTGGTATATATGCCCAATGCAGGTCATTTAATTTTGGATTCGCAAGACCAAGCATCACAAGATGAATCGAATTCCATTTAAGATTTTGAGCTGCTGTTTTGACTTCTTCAGGTACATTTTCATAAGCGCGAATAAAATCATTTATATGGATTGTAGTTACGAGTTTGTCATAAACTTTTTCTCCATTGACAATCAACTTTCCATCTTCTTTTTTTATTTTTGTAACCTCGAAATTAGTTATTATTTTTTCTTTCTCGATCTTCTTTGCAATTGCATCAGTAACTGCTTGTATGCCGCCATAATTGGGGTAGTGGAAAGTTGATTGATGCGTATAGCCTTCTGATTCCTGCCCAAGTGCAGCTTTTCTTACATCTTCAAGTGGTGGCTGCGGCACCCGCCCTTCAACCCAAAAACTATCCATTTTTTCAGGAGGATAATCCCAAACTTTAGTATTATATGGATAAAGATATTTTTCAGTTATTGCGTTTCCAAATCTATAATACATCCACTCTTTGAAATTTTTTGGTGCACTAAGCTTTCCATGTTCTCTATTTTCGTATGTCTCTGTATAATCATTTAGACATTCCATTGCTTCTTCTTTTGGCAAATCACCAAGTCCATTTTCAAATGGATATTTAACTTTTTTTCCATTATAAAAAATTATCGTACTTCTCTTACGTGTCAATCTATTGTCACCAAGCACACCAAATATAAACTCCAAAACCTCTTGATTTTTTGTGAATATTATATGCGATCCTAAGTCAAATGTATATCCTTCTTCTTTGACTGATCTCATATGTCCTCCTATTTCGTTTTCCTTTTCAAGAACCTCAGAATCAATTTTGCTTGCAAAGGTAAGACCAGACACCCCTCCTCCTAAAACACCTATTTTCATAGTATCACTTGAGCAGATAATAGTATGTAAATGTGGTGGGCACTTGATTTTTAAACATTTAGTTGTTTTTTATCTGCTGGATTGTTAAAAAACAAAAACTCGTTTTGCATTTTTCGTGAAGCGAAAAATTAGCAAAAAAAAGGTGAAATAATGGAAGCAGTATTATTAGCGTTTAGTGCTGGCATATTGACACTTTTGTATGCATGCTATTTGGCGTACAGAGTGCTTAAGGAACCAAGTGGAAGTGACAAGATGAGGGAGATCGCCAAAGCGATCCAAGAAGGTGCAAATGCATTTCTAACGAGACAATACAAAACACTCGCTCCAATAGTTGTAGTTCTATTTGCGATGATTTACTACTTTGTCAATCAACCGATGGCAATTGCATTCTTGATAGGTGTGATTTCTTCTGCTCTTGCTGGTTATGTTGGAATGCAGGTTTCAGTGCGTGCAAATGTGCGTGTTGCTGAAGCTGCAAAGAAGGGTCTTAGCCCTGCACTTGATCTTTCATTCAAAGGTGGTGCGGTTACTGGTATGGCCTTGGCTGGTCTGGGATTGATTGGTGTTTCGGTACTTTATATCTACTTTGGAACACTTGCCCCATTAATCGGCTATGGTTTTGGTGCCTCACTTATCTCACTATTTGCCCGTGTCGGCGGTGGTATCTATACAAAAGCAGCTGATGTTGGTGCAGATTTAGTTGGTAAAATCGAAAAGGGAATCCCAGAGGACGACCCAAGAAATCCTGCAGTTATTGCAGATAATGTTGGTGACAATGTTGGTGACTGTGCTGGTATGGCGGCTGATGTTTTTGAATCATTTGTAGTTACTATAATCGCAGCCATGTTAATTGGTTTAACAATGTCTAATTTAATTTTAGTAGAAATTCCGCTTGCTATTGCAGCAATCGGTGTAATTTCAAGCATTCTAGGTTCGCTCTTCGTAAAAGTTGGGAAAAACCACAAGATTATGCCTGCATTTTACCAAGGAATTATGGTGAGTGCATTGCTTATGATTGTGTTTTCCTACTTCTATCTATCTAATCTTGGTGGCTTGCCAATAGCATCAATGTCGCTATTTGTATCTGTCATATTAGGTGTAGTAGTAACCCTACTGCTTTTTGTAATCAGTGAATATTATACCTCAACAGATTTTGGTCCTGTAAAATCTGTTGCTAAAGCTGCTACAACTGGTGCAGGCACTAATTTGATATCTGGCCTTGCGATTGGTATGGAATCAACAGCATTACCGACAATTGTGATATTGGCTGCAATTGCGATATCATTCATGGTTGGGGGGCTATACGGTGTTGGTCTTGCAGCAGCAGCAATGCTTTCTCTAAGTGCAATTGTGATTGCAATCGATACCTATGGTCCAATTACTGACAATGCAGGAGGAATCGCTGAAATGGCTCACCTTCCAGCATCTGTCAGAAAAATAACTGATGCATTGGATGCAGTTGGTAATACAACAAAAGCAACAACAAAAGGTTATGCAATCGGAGGGGCAGCACTTGGTGCACTTGCATTATTTGTTGCATATGCTGAAGAAACACATCTCACAACGATAAATCTTCTTTCCACTCCAGTGGTTGTTGGTTTGTTTATAGGTGCGTTACTTCCGTTTGTCTTCTCAAGTATGCTTATTCTAGCTGTTGGAAGAGCGGCATTCCAGATTGTTGAGGAAGTAAGAAGACAATTTAGGGAGATCAAAGGACTTATGGCTGGAACAGGAAGAGCAGATTATGCAAAATGTGTTGACATCTCAACTGCAACTGCTCTTCGCGAGTTAGCTGTTCCTGGTGCGTTGGCAGTTATTACACCATTGCTTGTTGGTTACTTGTTTGGTGCAGCTGCCCTCGGTGGTTTATTAGCTGGTGTCATTGTAAGTGGCCTTATGCTTGCCTTAACTTTGACCACATCTGGTGCTGCTTGGGACAATGCAAAGAAGTACATCGAACAAGGTCAGTTTGGTGGAAAAGGCAGCGATACACACAAAGCTGCTATTGTTGGTGACACAGTTGGAGATCCGTTAAAAGACACTGCTGGTCCTGCGCTTAATGCACTGATAAAAGTTGTTAACACAGTCTCCTTGGTATTCGCCGCTGTGATTATAGCCCACGGATTAAATCTCCTAGGTTAATTTTTTTTATTATTTTTTATTATCCTCGGTCTACTACTCTTTCAAAACACTAGATTCTTACTCTCTTTTAATTTCTTCTACTCTTAACTAATACATGGAAACACCTGATACTCCGTGGGCAAAAAATGATGATATCAGAATCCACAAACCAAAAATTCTTCCTCCACACCAAGCAGCAATTTTTTTCTACGAGTTTTTAAAATCAAAACACATTGTTTTTGGCCGAATGATAAATCTTGGTGGTGGCAACGGACAAAATACTGTTTATTTTGCTGAACGAGGCTTCGAAGTTCATTGTGTTGATAAAAATCATCTTCAGGACATTGATCTTCATGGAGTTACTCCTCATTCTCATAATATAGGAGATTTCTGGCAATTTGAAACTGATTATTTTGATATTGGTTTTGATGTTTCTTGCTATGTAGGGCTTCAAGATACAGATAAAAAAGTTTATAGAAACGAACTAAAGCGGGTTATTCAATCAGATGGGTTATTCATTCTTTCGATTCCTGAAAAAGATTCTGAAAAAATAGAAAAAGAATTTTCTGATTTTCGACTTGAGCTTAAAAAGAAGATTGAAAACCAGGTCTTGTTAATAATGCGTTTACCATGAACACCTTGGCGTAGGTCCGCCTGTTCCATCACCCATCAATGGAAAATCTGGTTTTTTGTTTCCCATTAGTCCTTCTGTTTCTACTGGAACCAACCTAAATTGCGTCCTATCTAATCTAACTTTTCCTGGTGGTTCTTGTTTTCTTACAGGGGCAAATGTCCGTGTAGTTACTGTATTGTTCATAGCCTTCCCACCCCAAATTCAACTTGCCAAAGGCCGTTACAATACATTCTCAAAAAATTACTGGATTTCAAAACACCCGTTTTTCATTTTTACACCTCTTAAAAATTCCGATTTTTAACAAGTAAAAATTCATTCTGAATTTTTACACCTCATTTGTTTTCACTGAACCAGCGAAGACGCTGGCTAAAAAATTGTGGTTTTGAGGTTTATTAATCTGTGTCACATAAAAAAAGATAAAAAACTATCGTCTCTCACCATAAGCTTCCATGAACTTTTTGTATTCAGCTAATATTTCCTGAGTTATCGAAGGTCTTCTTGTTTTTATTACATCAACTACGCTTCTTGTTGTTATTTCCTCTGATTTTCCTTCAAGTTTTGATCGTAATGCTTTCATCTTTACATTCTGGCAAATGTCTGCAATATCTGCACCGCTAAATCCAGGAGTCATTTCAGCAAGAATCTTAAGATCAACTTTTTCAGCAAACTTTGAAAGGTGTATTCTGAACATCGCCAGTCTCCCATTCATTTCTGGTGGTGGGATATAAAATATTTTATCAAACCTCCCAGGCCTCATAATCGCTGCATCCATTAACACTGGTTTGTTTGTTGCAGCAATAACAAGAACTCCTTTTTGTCCTTTTACTCCATCCATTTCAGTTAAGAACTGTCCGAGTATCTCAGCTGATCCACCAACTCCACGAGCAGGTGCAAATGTTTCTATTTCATCAACAAATATTATACCTGGTGCGTTTTCCCTTGCACGGTTAAATGACTCTTTAATTACATTCACTGCTTGGGTGTAGCCTTTTTTCATGACTTCTGCTGCACTAAGGGATTGGAATGAGGCCTTTAATTCATTTGCAGCAGCTCTGACGATCAATGTTTTACCTGTACCAGGAGGACCAAAAAGAAGAATACCTTTACTTGGTTTGACTTTGAATTCTTTCATATCAGCTTCATGTAGTAATGGCAATTCAATTGCTTCAAGCAATGCTTTTTTGATATCTTCCATGCCTGCAACATCAGACCATTTGACTGCAGATTCTTTTGCTGATTCCTCTTGCTTTCCTTTGTCTGCACCAACTCTTCTCTCAAAGTCAAGTTTGAACTGTTCATATATATCGAGCTGTGAAAGACCAGTACTTGGTTTAACTGCCTCAAGAACCTTTAGAAAATGTGCCATTGAAACAGGAACAATAACATCTTTTTCTGTTGCTTCTTTTGCAGCCAGCCTTTCTGCTTCTGTTATTATGTTTTTCATGTCAGCTCCAGAAAATCTTTCTGTTTTTTTCGTTAAAACATCATAATCAAGATCAGTTGGCTGAATGGCTTTTTTCATTTTATTCACATAAGTTTTGATTATCATTTTCCTTGCTTCTGGATCTGGAAGGTGCATATAAATTATTTTATCTAATCTCCCAGGTCTTAGGAGGGCAGGATCCAGTTCATTTGGCAAATTGGTAGCTCCAATAACCATTACAGTTGCCTTGCTTTTCGTTCCTCCATCTATTTCTTGTAATATCGTTGTAAGTACACGAGGACCAACAGTGTCCATACTATCTGCATTTCGCCTTTTTGCAATACTGTCTATTTCATCAAAGAGCAATACTGTTGGTGCATTTTTCCTGGCATTTGAAAATATCTCAGCAACGTTTTTTTCTGATTCGCCGTACCATTGGGATAAAATTTGTGAAGACCTGACTTCGATAAAATTATATTTGAGTTCTTTTGCAAGTGCCCTCATAAGCATTGTTTTACCTGTACCTGGAGGACCAAAAAGAAGAATACCTGCGGGGGGTTTTATTCCGTAAGCAAATGCGATTTCTTTTTTCTCCAAAGGCATGATTATGGCATCGCGAAGTTCCTTCTTTATATCTTCATAACCGCCAACATCAGCCATTGATTTTTCTTCGCCACCAGCAGAAACATCACTCATTCCAAATTTGCCATATGATTTCATTTTCTCTTTTCTATTCAATTCGGATTCTCTACTTACCTTAAGTCCAAATTGTTCCATGGCACCAAGAACAACAATAGCAACAACAATCCCGCCAATAAATTCAAATCTGAACGCCAGACCATACATTATTGAAATCAAGAAGTTTACTGGTATTGTTATTATGAGAACAAGAGACGAAATTAACTGCGGCTTTACTTTTATTTTTGGGGGCAACCACCCTAACAAAAATAGTACAAATCCCCATTCAATAAGTTGTAAAACAAGTGAATCTTCTGTTGCAAGTTGTATTACTCTCTCCACTATCAATCCTAGTGAACTGCCAAGAGCACTTAGATTTTTTATGTCAAACATTTTTCCTAGTGCATTGCTTAATTCAGTCCCAATAACCCCTAATTCTACTGGTGATTTGGTGAATTTCAAATCAGCAATACCTGGCTGGTAGTTTTTTAGGTTTAGTGGCATGTACGCTGTGTTATCAACCAGCCAGATTGATGACAGTAGCAAAATAGCTATTACTGCAGAAAGAGATACGACAAGACTTTTCTTTGAACCAAAAAACATTGCACCAATCGACATACCAACTATTGTTATATATCCAACAAACGGAAAACCCTGAAATGCAAATGGTGCCATGATAAGGATTTCTAATACTGCAATTATCATCCAATTTTCAAATACTTGGAAGAACACCAGCATCATTACAAGAATATAAAACCAACCAAAGATAGCTGATTGATAAAGTACTGCAGGTAATGCAAGTACTACGCCAATCAACACACCGACGGGTGGTTTTTTGAAAGCAACTGCGCCGCATAATAAGGCTATGGCAAAGACTATGTAAATCGGATAAAAAGAAATTGTTGACAAAAGTATTAATGTTCCAAAAAACACTATGAGTGCAGCCCAAAATTCGTTACTTTGCTCAGCCTGCGAAACCATCGATGCAATTTTTTGACTAGTCATACTTGGGGCTGTTTGTTGTTTTATCTGTTTAGGTGCTGGCTGCTGCATCTGCTGTGTCGGAGGTTGCATGCTATTCTCTCTCCTGTTTTGTTTTTTAATCTAACTGACAAGTGTTTTTTCCATCATTCTTATTGCATGACTCATTATCTCTTCAGGTTGATTGATACAAATCCTCACAAATTTCTTATAATTCTCTCCGAATTCGTTTCCAGGGGCAACAACAACTTCGTTTTCAAGAAGTTTCATTACGAATTTTTCATCAATATCCGGATGGGTTGTAAATATGTAAATCCCAGCATCTGGTTTTGTAAATTCAAATTTTGCTTTTTTCAGTGATGATTGAGTTGCAAGAGATCGTTCCATCCATATCTTTGTGTTTGCACTTAAAATTTCTTTTTCATTCTCAAGGCACGCAAATCCTGCTTTTTGAATAAATGCAGGTGTACACGTGGTGCTTATTTGGTTAAATGCAGTTAGCTTGGTCGCTATTTCTTTTGAAGCTACAACATATCCAAGTCTCCAACCTTCCATGTTGAATTCTTTTGAAAATGATCTGATTCTGATTGCATTTTCATACTGTGGCATTTTTTTGAAACTCAGTCCCTTGTATGCTTCATCTAGAATCACAGTTGCATTATTTTTCTCTGCATTTTCTATTGTTTCATTAACTATCCGTTCATCATAATTTGTGCTTGTTGGATTATTCGGATTGCATAATATCATTACATCTTCCGAATTGAATTTTGGAATGCTAAGTTCCCATTTTTTTTCTATTTTTGTATTGTTTTCTTTGATTTTCAAATTCAATTGATTGCAGATGAGCCTATAGGCAGGCCAATATGGAGCATTAACTATAACACTCTTTTTTCCAAGAATTGTGAGCAATCCATGAAGCAATATTTTTGATCCTGAACCAACAACAACATTTGAAATATCGCAATTTTCTCTTTCTGCAATCTTTTTTCTAAGTTCAGGAAGTCCTGCAGCAGGTCCATACCCTACCTTATCCGATTTTATTCTTGCAATTGCAGCATCTATTGCACATTGTGGGGTTGGAAGATTCGTATCGCCAACATTTAGGCGTATCACTTTCTTCCCTGCATTCTCCATTAAAAGTGCTTTTTCTGCAAGTTCGTAGAAACCAACCATGGTATCATCTCAATTTTTTTATGATTCTATAAGTTCTTCCTGCTTCTTTAAATGTAACCATTTTAACAATTCGAAATCCTAATTTTTTATAGAACCCAATGGAATTTATCGCCACATGCGCACGAAGTGCATCAAACTTTTTTTTCCTGGCAATACAATCTACTTTTTCCAAAAGTCTAGTACCAATCCCTTGATTTTGATGTCCTAGACGTATGACCATTGCACATATCCAGCCATCATCGGTGAGTTGAACCGTCCCTACGATTTTATTTTTTAGCATTGCGACAAACATCGATCTTGTTTTACTTTTATCAACAAGTATTTTTGCTGAATAGTTTTTTATGAGGTTATGTATGGTACTTTTAGGGTAGTATTTTGCATTCACTTTGCATAATGTGGTTCTTATGAGTCGTGCTACCTCATTAGCATCTTCTTTTGTAAAATTCCTGATCCTAACCAAAAAATTACCCTACATTTTTTCTAAGTTTATCGAAGAATTTTTTTGCCTCGTCATAATCATTTCCTTTTATCACATGCTTCAGGAATTCCAATCTTGCAGTGACTTTCTCAAGTTGGATAAGTGAATATTTATTGAACAAAATCTCACTAAGCAAGCTATCATCCTCCGACAGAAGTCCTCTTGCAATAGTTCTGTGCTTTTTGAATGTTGCACCAGGAACGGTTTTAGAATCCATGGACGCTGCAAAAACCATACTTGAAGCAAACGGAAGTGTGAGTGAATATGCCATCATCTCATCATGTTCTTTGAAAGTATAATAAGAAATGTTTAACCCAATTCTTTTTGCAAGACTTTCAAAAAATACTGCACCATTTCGGTCAGATTCTTTGATTATTACAATATTCTCATTTGAAAGAGACTCTACATTTGCAAAAGTCGGCCCGAACATTGGGTGTATAGATACAAATCTCAAACCTGATCTTTCGTAGTATTTTGGTATCTCTCCCTTTATAGATGCAACATCTACTATCAAACAGTTTGGCAAATATTTTTCCATTTTTTCAAAAGCACTTACAGTATGTTGAAGGCTTACTGCATTTATTACAAGTTCTGGTGAGAATTTTTTAATGTCTGACAGCTCGCTAAGCACTCTTCCAATTCCCAGTGCTTTTGCTTTTTTCTCATCGCTATCGTACAATGCGATCTCATGTTCGTTGGATAGTTCTTTAGCCAACCACGAACCCATTTTTCCTACGCCTATAATTGCAATTCTCATCTTTCCATCTCCTTGTAACATCCCAACAATTTGAATCTTGTTGTTTCTTTTTTGATCCTCTCAAAAGCACTCTTAACTTTGTCATCCTCATCAGAGCCTTGGAAATCAAGTAGAAAACCAAATTTTCCTGGGTCCTTAGCTATTGGTCTTGATTCTATCCTAGTGAGATTTAATCCTGCATCTGAGAATATTTTCAACACACTGAAAAGTGCACCTGATTTATGTGCAGTGGAAAAAACAACAGAACACTTATCCCCTCTTTTTCATTCTTTTCACGTGATAATATTACAAACCTGGTAAAATTTGTTTCATGGTCTTCGATATCTTCTTTTAGGACTTCTAATCCATAAATTTCAGCACAAAGTCTGCTTGCTATGGCAGCTGCGGCCGTTGGTCTTTCATTTGAAATCATCATTGCTGCTCCTGCCGTATCATAATACGGTCGTGATTCAAGTTTGTTTCTTGCAATGAAACCCCTACATTGTGACAATGCTTGCGGATGGGAATATACGACTTTTATCTCACGATAGTCTGTTTCTGGAAGGGTAAGAAGGCAGTGGTGTATTGGTATTTTAATTTCACCAACTATTCTCAAATCCGTTTCAACAAGAAGATCATTTACTTGAGCAACTGCCCCGCCCAATGAATTTTCAACAGGCACAATTCCGAAATCTATCTGTCCATTTTCCACTCCAGTAAAAACATCACTGAATTCATTACATGGAACTGGTACTAACAGCCGATTGTATGCTATAGATGCCACTTCACTGAATGCTCCATGTTCTCCTTGGAAACCTATTAGTTTTGGATTTTGATCCTGAAGTCTTTTAGATTCATCAATTATTTCACTATATATCTTTCCAGAAAAATCAGGTCTAAGCAGTCCTCTTTGTTTTTTCACTTTGTGCAATATGCTATCTTCTCTTGGTTTATCTGTAACTTGTTTTTTTAGTTTTCTTGTTCTTAATGCAAATTCCATTCTTTTATTTAGTAATTTTAATATTTCTGAATCAATCCCATCTATTTTTTTCCGTAATTCTTCTAATTCCATTTTTACAACCTCTATTTTTTCATCATTCTCAATATTTTTTGTTCCATCATCATACTATCTGCAAGTACTACTGCAGTTACTGCTTCAATTATAACTGGCATCCTAAGTGCAATACAACAATCATGTCTACCCTCGACAGAAATCTCACTTTGTTCATTGGTTTTCAAATCAATTGTTTTTCCTGTTTTTTTGATGCTTGATGTTGGTTTTACGGCTACCCTAAATAAAAGTTCATTGCCATTCGTAATCCCACCATTCAAACCACCTGCATTGTTCGTTCTAGTTTTTCCACTACTATCCAAAATCTCGTCATTACATTCACTGCCTTTCATATTTGCACATGCAAAACCAGCACCAAATTCAATGCCTTTGATAGCAGGTATCGAGAAAACAATATGACTTATGAGGGATTCAACAGAATCAAAAAATGGTTCACCTAATCCAACTGGAAGTCCATTTGTTCTACATTCTATAATCCCACCAACCGAATCTCCATCTTCCAATGCTGTACTAACAGAACGTTCAATTTCTGTTGTTCCACCTGTTTCAATTAATTTTGCATCAATTTTTGCTGGTGTAATAAGTTTTTTTGCAATCACTCCTGCTGCTACCAAACCAACAGTCAATCGTCCTGAAAAGTGTCCTCCACCACGTAAATCGTTAAATCCACCAAATTTTTGTACTCCTGTCAAATCAGCATGTCCTGGTCTTGGTGTGTTTTTTATTTTCTCATATGTAGTTGAATCAACATTCTTATTTTGAAATTCAATCATAATTGGTGCACCAGTAGTCTTTCCATTAAGCACCCCGCTTTTTATCATTGGTAAGTCTGCTTCCTTTCTTGTTGTAGTTCCTTTCACACCGCCTTGTCTGCGTTCCAGGTCACTTTTAAATTCATCATTACTAAGATGCACTCCTGCAGGACAGCCATCAATAACTACGCCGACGCATGGCCCGTGCGATTCTCCGAATATACTAATTCTAAACATTCTCCCAAAAGTATTCATGTTCTTAACCTCTTCAAATCTTCAAAAAATTCTGGATATGATTTTGATACGCATTCTGGATTTTTTATTTCAACACCATTCTCTGACGTAAGTGCAGCAACTGCACCTGCCATTGCAATCCTGTGATCGCCATTAGAATCAACAATCCCTCCTCGAAGTTTTTTGCCTGTAATTTCCATTCTATTACCATTTATCTTAATGTCAGCTCCAATTCGTGTGAATTCGTGTACGAGTACATGCGCGCGATTACTCTCTTTATGTGCTAATCTTTCAACCCCATGAATTACGCTTTTGCCTTTACAATTGCATGCAAGTGCTACGAGTGGTGGAAACAAATCTGGTGAGTCGGTTGCATCAAATTCAAAAGCACGAAGTTCAGATTTTGAGACAAAAATTTCATCACTATTCAATACTAATTCAGCACCGACATCCATCAAAACAGATTTAATTTGTTGATCTGGTTGCATGCTATTTCCTAGTGTATTTACATTCACTTCGCCTGCAATTGCGCCTGCAACAAGAAGGAACGATGATCCTGACCAATCACCATCAACTGCAAACTCTCTACCATGATAGGATTGATTCCCATTGACCACTACTTTTTTCATTAAATCGTCAATCTGTACATTTGCTCCAAAAGTAAAAATCATAGATTCTGTCATGGCAACATACCCTTTACTTTTCAGATCAATAATCTCAATCTCAGAATCTTCTTTGCACAACGGCAATGCGATAAGCAAACCGCTTATGAACTGGGAGCTGATACTTCCATCTACTATTATTTTTCCGCCTCTGATCGGTCCCTTTATTCGTACAGGTGGTAATCCATTGTTTGTTTTAATTTCTGCACCAAGTAAAGTTAGGGGTTGTTCGATCATTGTTACTGGGCGTGAAAGCAAGGAACCAGATCCAGTTAATGTTATTTCTTTGTCAAAAAGCGCCGCTATTGGCGAGAACATACGCATACAGAGTCCTGATTCGTTGCAATTAATTATATCTGATTTTAATTCTCTAGTCGCATTGACAATTACACTATCTTCTTTTACTTCAATTTCTGCTCCAAGTGCTTTAGCTATACTAATTGCAGCTAGAGAGTCATCGCAGAAAGATGGATTGGTTATTGTTGTTTTGCCTTTGGCTAGTGCTGCTATTGCAACTGCGCGCTGCATCATACTTTTTGATGAAGGTGCTTTCAGTTCACCAGCGATACTACCAGGCATTACTTTCATATAAAATCCTCTCTGTAATCTGTTTTGGTGTGAGTTTATCCGTTGCTATTATCACATCAGCTGCCTTTGCATAAAGTGATTTTCTTGTTTCCAGTATTTTTTTGATGGTCTCGCTACGATTGGCAACGTTCAGTAGTGGACGTTCTTTACCATCCACTCTTTTTTCTATTGTTTCTGGTGTTGCCCATAACCAAACAACTAGTGCATTTTTTCTAAGTAATTCTATGTTTTCTGGATGTAGGACAACCCCACCACCACATGCAATTATCTTTTCCTTTATATTATCCAATTTTCTCATCTGCTCTGATTCCATGACTCTGAATTTTTCTTCACCTTCTTCTCTAAATATTACAGTTATCTTCTGTTCAGTTTGTCTTTCTATTTCATGGTCACTATCAAAAATTCCCTTTCCTGTAATCTCTGCTAGTTCTATTGCATTGGCGGTTTTGCCACTTCCCATCATACCGATAAGTGCGGTGTTGGTTGGTTTTTTTGTTTGTTGTTCTATTGCTTTTTTTATTATTTCTAATGACACTTTTTTACCAGTGAATATCTCAAAAACTTTAACTCCATGGTGTGCTAGCCATTCCGTTCCATCAATTGTTTTACACCCAGCTTCTTTTGCATCTTTTAACAGTTGTGTTTCTTTTGCATAATTCGCATCAAAAACTACCATTTCTTTTTTCAAAAGTTCTGGCGGTACAACTCTTTCGTATGTACTCAGAGCAGATACTAGGATAGTACAACCCTCCAAGGCTGATTTCAAGTCAGTTAGTGAAGCGTATTTGCATCCGAATGTGTTGCTAATTTCTTCTGCTTTTTCCACACTTCTATTTACCACTGTTATCTCAGCACCAATCGAAAGCAATCCTACTACTGCAGCCTTTGCTGCACCACCTGCACCAAGCACAACTGCTTTTTTGTTTTTGATGTCAACAGATGAAAATGCCCCTACTACTCCATCGACATCTGTGTTGATACCCAAAATCTTGCCATCTTCATAAAATAAAACAGTATTAACTGCACCAAGCTTTTTTGCAACACCATCAAGTTCAACTAATCCTGCCATCTCTTGTTTGAATGGTGTTGTTATATTCAGTGCCTTCATCCCAATTGCTTTTGCAGTTTCAAGTGCTTGTTCAGCACTTTCTGCAGCTAATCTTGTGTAAATTGCATCAATACCAAGAGCTTGAAAAACAGAATTCATCATTTGCGGACTTCTGCTATGTAATACTGGTTTTCCAACAACAGCAAAAATATCAGTCATTTTATCACATCTATTTGTT
Organism: Microcaldota archaeon; assembly: GCA_043816005.1. Classification (GTDB taxonomy): domain Archaea; phylum Micrarchaeota; class Micrarchaeia; order Anstonellales; family Bilamarchaeaceae; genus Bilamarchaeum. Next base: position 12,025 of record JBDRIM010000052.1, on the reverse strand, counting down.
GCATTAGTTGTTCAATTTCATTCTTTGTTAACTGTCCATCTGCTGTTTCCTTTCCTTTTTCTGATGCTGCAAAAGTAAACACACTTCCAAGCAGTGGTGCAATTACCCTTGTTATTCTACCTTTTACTCCCATTCCAATAACGACCATATTACGTTCGCTGTCAAGAAGTCCAAGAAGTTTGGCATTATCTTTATTAGAATTTACCATGCACGCTATCTTTGCTATGTCAGCTCCTGACTGGAAACACCAATCGACTATTTGTTCAAGTTCTGCTGATGGTGGGGTTTTTTTATGATCATGAAAAGAGATAATGACCTTACAATCCTTTTTCTTTGCTCTCTCAACAATTGCTTTTTTGTAATCATCTCTACAATCAACTTCAATATCTACAAAAGCAGCTCCGTTGTCAATAGCAGTAAAAAGTATCTTCTTTCTTCTCTCATCATCACCTGCTTCTGGTCTGCACGTTGCTATTAATTTTAATGGCTGGGTGAATATTTTCTTTACTATTTCATCTTTTGGTTCATTCAGTTTATCCAAACGTATCTCTGCCATCTCTAACCCATGCATTGCTTTCAAACAACCTTCCAAATCCGATTCGGCTATACTAACGCAGATCATTGATAATCGCCTCCACTTCAGTAATATCTATTTCACATATTACTGCCTCTCCGATAGCCTCGAGAAGGGCCATTTTTATCTTCCCACCAAACCTTTTCTTATCTTTTCTAATTGCATCACCAAGTTTTGTTCCTTCAATTTTTGTCGGAAGACCGAATTGCACAAGTAAATTTTCTAATCTATCAGCGTCGTTCTTTTCTAACAGTCCTTTTTTTACTGATAATTTTGATGCAATGACCATTCCGATTGCAATGGCTTCCCCATGTTTTTTTTGTGTTGTTTTTTCAATTGCGTGGCCAAGCGTGTGCCCAAAATTCAGTTTTATCCTTTCATTTTTTTCAAGTTCATCCTTCTCAACAATTTTGGTCTTTACGAGTATAGAATCATGAATTATTTTTTCTATTGTAGTACGGTGGAGTGAAAGCGCTTTTTCTACATTTGCCTCGAGATAGGAGAAAAGTATCCCATCTCCTATTGCTGCCTGTTTGATAACTTCAGCAAACCCACATCTCAATTCCCCTGCTGGAAGGGTCCTTAACAATTCAAAATCGTATAAGCAGAATTTTGGTTGTCTGATAACTCCTATAAGATTTTTGTAACTATCAAGGTTTACTCCGTTTTTACCTCCAATACATGCATCGACTTGTGCAAGTAGCGTTGTTGGGACAAAACCAAAATTCAATCCTCTTAAGTAAGTTGATGCAACGAATCCACTAATGTCACATACAATTCCTCCACCAATACCAACGATAAATGTAGATCTATCTACTTCAAGTTCAAGAAGCGTTTTGTAAATTTTTTCAACAGTTTCAAGTGTTTTGTTATTTTCCCCAATTCCTATCTCTATTACTTCAAGGCCTTTGAACTTGTCACCATGCAATTTTCTGATATTACTATCAGTTATTACTATCACCCTGCCGTTGCAATGGCTTTTGAGATTGTCAATCGAATCACCAAGTATGATCTGGCAATTTGTTCCTGCCTTTAGTTCCATAATTCTCATTTTACACCCTCTTTCAATTTGGAACTCTTACTATCCATATATTCCCTAAGTTGCCTTACATTCTTGGCTAGCTCAGAAAATTGTGGAGGCGTCAACGCCTGATCTTTGTCACTAAGTGCCTCCGGTGGGTTTCTATGGACCTCTACAATCATACCATCTGCTCCACATGCAACAGAAGCAAGACTCATTGGCTGGATCAAACTTAGTCTTCCTGTTCCATGTGTTGGATCAGTGATAACTGGTAGGTGTGTCAATTCTTTCACTGCTGGAACTGAACTCAAATCAAGAGTGTTCCTAGTATATGTTTCAAATGTTCTTATCCCACGTTCGCATAAGATAACATCGGGATTACCATCATTTAATATATACTCAGCACAGTTCAACCACTCTTCAATGGTAGAATACATCCCTCTCTTCAGTAGAATTGGTTTGTTTGCCTTACCAACTTCTTTTAGTAAAGAGAAATTCTGCATGTTCCTTGCGCCTATCTGAAGAACATCTGCGTATTCACATACCCATGAAACATCTCTTGTGTCAATAACCTCAGTTACTATTGGCAATCCAGTCTCATCCCTTGCCTTTTCAAGTATCTTCAAACCTCGAAGTCCAAGTCCCTGAAATGCATAAGGTGATGTTCTTGGTTTGAATGCTCCCCCTCTAAGCATATCTGCCCCTGCTTCTTTCACTGCTCTTGCTGTTTCTAGTAGTTGCTCTTCACTTTCAACACTACATGGACCTGCAATTATCGTGAAACCCTGTCCGATCTTAACATCACCAACACGCACTATTGTTCTTCCACTGCCGTTCAACCCGGCAAGTTTAATTCCTTTCATCGAGAAAACCTCCTTTATTTTTTTCCAAAAAACCATCACTACTTCTAGTTAGTATGAATCAGGAAAACCACCAGAAAAATTTCAATCTTATTTGCGGTTCTCCTGATAATGATAGCTAAAGCTGAAATAATAGAATAAGTTTTGCCATCTGTTTTCAGCTATCGTCATCTAAGAACCCCGTTCCTTTTTTTATATTCAGTGATATTGTATTTTTGTCCATTTAAATACCTTTGTAACAATTCAACCACCTTTATCAAGAGCTTTTTTCATCATTCTTACAAACTGCGCAACTTTTGTAATATCATCTTCAGAATAGATTTCAACCAATTTACTCCCAATTATAATTCCATCTGCTCCTGCATTTGCAAATGCAGTTGCCTGCTCTGGCATAGATATTCCAAATCCAGCAACTACTGGAATTGTGGTCATTTTTTTTATTCGTTTCACAAGTTCAATTGCTTCTGGTGCAATTTGTTCTCGCGTTCCTGTTGTTCCAATAACAGATACGGCATAAAGAAATCCGTTGGCTTTGTTGGCAATTTTCTCCAGTCTTTCATCAGACATGTTTGGAGTAATAAAACGTACCAAATCAATTTCGTGTCCCTTACAGATTCCATAAAGTTCTTCTGATTCTTCAAAAGGCACATCAGGCACAATCAATCCATCTGCTCCTGCATCCTTTATCCTTTTGACAAATTTTTCCAAGCCGTTTGAATAAATAAGATTGTAATATGTCATTACTATTATTGGTATTTGGATCTCACATTTCCTAATTTTTGAGATCATGGCAATTGCCTTTTCTGGTGTCATGCCATTGGTAAGGGCCCTTGTAGATGCTGCCTGTATTGTTTTTCCATCTGCAATTGGGTCTGAAAAAGGGATTCCAAGTTCAATGGCATCTGCTCCATTTTCAGCAAGAGTTGCAATCAGTTTCAGTGTAAACTCTTCGTTTGGGTCGCCACAGCAAATATACGGCATAAAAGCGGTTTTATTTACAAATAATCCACTAAGGCTCATATCTTCACCTCGCTTTCCAATCGTCTTACATGATCAATATCTTTGTCCCCTCTCCCAGATAAATTTACCAAAATAATCTTTTCTGGTCCGCATTTTTTAGCTAATTTTATTGCATGTGCAATTGCATGCGAACTTTCAAGAGCAGGAACTATTCCTTCTGTTCGAGAGAGCAGGTGAAAGGCATCAAGTGCTTCATTATCGTTCACAGTGACATATTTCACTCGTTTACTATCATAAAGCAATGAATGTTCAGGACCAACTGCAGGATAATCAAGGCCAGCAGAAACAGAATGTGTTTCTTTTATTTGTCCATTCTCATCTTGGAGCAGATATGTTTTCATTCCATGTAATACTCCAACCTTACCATCGCCACAAAGTCGTGCTGCATGTTTTTTCCCGGTTCCTCCTGCTTCAACTCCTATCATTTCCACATTTTCGTTTTGAAATGGATGAAAAAGTCCTATGGCATTACTTCCACCACCAACACATGCCACAAGGTAATCTGGTGTCCTGCCTTCTACATCTAATATTTGTTTTTTTGCTTCTTTTCCTATTACAGACTGAAAATCCCTTACTATGGTAGGGTATGGATGCGGGCCTAGTGCAGAACCTATCAAGTAATGGGTTGTTTTGAAGTTGGCAGTATAATCGCGCATTGCATCATTTATTGCATCTTTGAGTGTTTGCGATCCACTGTCAACAACGTTTACATGTGCTCCAAGTAGTTTCATGCGATAAACATTTGGTGCTTGGCGCTCAGCATCGATTTTCCCCATATAAATATCACATTTCATACCAAACAATGCTGCCACAGTTGCAGTTGCAACACCATGTTGTCCTGCCCCTGTTTCTGCGATTATCCTTGTTTTTCCCATTTTTTTGGCCAGTAAAATTTGTCCAAGCGCATTATTTATCTTATGAGCACCAGTATGCAGAAGATCTTCGCGCTTTAAGTAGATTTTTGCACCGCAAATTTTGGTTAATTGTTGTGCAAAATAAAGAGGGGTTTCCCTTCCTGCATAATGCTTGAGAAGACTGGAAAGTTCGTTTTGAAATTCAGGATTATCCTTCATTTTTTTATATGCTTGTTCAAGTTCAAATAGTGCAGGCACTAGTGTTTCCGGTACAAATTGTCCGCCATACTGGCCGAAGTATCTATTCATATCTACCGGCCCCTGATCGTAGTTCTTTTATCTTCTTTCCGATGTCATCTGATTTCCAAATAGCAGTTCCAACTAACACTCCACTCGCGCCTGCTTTTTTTACAAATGCAACATCCTCGGCTGTTCTGATTCCACTTTCACTTATAACTGGTCTATCTATGATGCCACATCCTTCAAGTATCTCCTTTGTTCTTTTAATATCTATTTTGAGTGTATCTAAATCTCTATTATTTATCCCTAATATGTCGGCATTAGTACTACGTGCAATTTCCATTTCCTCCTTATCATAACTTTCAAGTAAAACTTCGAGGTTATTTTCATGTGCAATTTCAATAAGTTCATCAAGATTAAGATTAAGTTTTTTAGCAACTTTTACAATCAACAGTATTGCATCTGCTCCAACATTCCGTGCAGCTTCTATCTGTTTTCTTTCAATTATAAAATCCTTAAACAATACAGGAAGCCCTGCTTTTTTTGCTAGTGGTATATCATCTATATTCCCCTTGAAGATAGTTGGTTCAACAACAACTGAAATCGCATCTGCACCATTTTTTTTAAATGTCATTGCAGATTCTTCAACATCCATTTCGTCAAATGAATATTCACCTGCAGGGGATGCATGTTTTATTTCACTTATTATAATGAATTTATTAGAGCTGATCATCTGAACAAGCGAACATGTTGGTCCAACCACTCTTGACCTAACATTATAATATCCTAGATCAATGTTTACCCTTGTATGTTCAATAAATTTATCAAGTAGATTCACTTTCGTTCACCTCAAAATTCCTCTCTCCGAATTTTATAATTTCTTCAAGCTTTTTCATTGCATTCCCAGAATCAATAGAGTTTGTAGCGTACTCAATACTATTGGCGAAAGAATCAACTTTGCCACTGACATAAATAGCACCTGCGGCATTCAAAATGGTGATATCTCGTGCAGCTCCTTTCTCACCATTAAGCACATCTGTTATAATTTTTGCACCTTCTTCTTTGGATTGAACAGCAGCCATCTCCCTCGTTTCAAAACCAAATTCCTTTCCATTAATTTCATACTCTGTGGTTTTTCCATCTTTTAATTCACAAATTTTGGTTATTCCAAGCCCAATTTCATCCATTCCATTTGAATTGACGATAAATGCTCTTTTTACACCTAGTTCACCAAGAACGTCTGCCATCATTTTCGAGAGTTTTTGATCAAACACACCAAGGATCTGGGCATTTGCACCTGCAGGGTTTGTGAGCGGTCCGAGTATATTGAAGACGGTTCTTATACCAAGTTCCTTCCTTACTATAGCCACATTCTTCATTGAAGGATGGAAATATGGTGCAAACATAAATCCAATGCCAATTTTTTCTATGCATTTTTCTACTTCATTCGGTTGCAACATTTTCGCTCCAAGCTGCTCAAGTACATCTGCAGATCCGCAACTGCTTGAAACAGAACGATTACCATGCTTTGCAATTTTCACTCCTGCACCAGCTGCAACAAATGCAGCAGTTGTTGAAATATTAAAGCTATTTGTGGAATCTCCCCCCGTACCACAGGTGTCAACTAAATCATGTACTTTTGGGTGTATTGTTATTGCATTTTCTCTCATAACTCTAGCAAATTCAACTATCTCTTCCTTATTTTCACCTTTAATTCGAAGTGCCGTCAGAAGCGCAGCAGCTTTTGAATTCGTATAATCTCCTTTCATTAAGCCATTCATCAATGCTCTTGCTTCTTGAGATGTAAGTTCTTTTCTTTCAATGAGTTTTTGCAAAATATTCATATCATCACAATTTCAAGAAATTTTCGAGTATTTTCATTCCATTTTCTGTCATTATACTCTCGGGGTGAAACTGAACCCCACAAATAGGCAAATCTTTATGTTTGACTGCCATCACAACATCATCTTCAATACATTTTGCAGTCACTTCAAGACAATCTGGTATTTTTGTTCCTGCCAAGGAATGGTATCTCATCACACGAAATGGATTTGCAACACCAGAAAACAATCCCAGTTCATTATGCTTTACTAAACTTGTTTTACCATGCATTGGTTTGTTTTTTGTTACCTCACCGCCAAAATGGTAGATAATTCCTTGGTGACCAAGGCACACTCCTAATATTTTCGTCTTTTTCGTGGCATTGGCAAGTACATCTGTACACACTCCAAAATCTCTTTTCACTGCAGGGTGACCTGGTCCTGGCGAAAGAACTATTGCATTCGGGCTAAGCTCAGCTATCTTTTTCTGGGTTATTCTATCATTTCTATATACGTGTACATCCTGATCAAACTCGCTTAAGTATTGGTATAAATTATATACAAACGAATCATAATTATCAATTATAATTATCAAAATCTCACCTCAAGCGCTTTCATCACTGAACGCATTTTGCTTTCCGTTTCTTGGTACTCTTTTTCAGGAACAGAATCATAAACAATTCCTGCACCAGCTTGTACATATGCATTTTGCCTTTGTGCAATCAGACTACGAATAGTAATTGCAAAATCACAATTTCTATTGAATGAAAAATAGCCGATTGCGCCACCGTAAGCCCCCCTCCTACTTTTTTCTAATTCTTCTATTATTTCCATTGCACGTACTTTAGGTGCACCGCTTAATGTCCCAGCAGGAAAAATGGAATCAAAAACATCAAAACAATCTTTATTATCTGCTAATTCGCCTGACACATGGGAACTTAAGTGCTGAACATGGCTATATTTGTGGACCTCCATAAGTTCTGGAACTGACATGGATTTTGGTTTACTTACCTTACCAAGATCATTTCTTGTAAGATCAACTAGCATCAAATGTTCTGCCCTCTCTTTTTCATCATTCAAAAGTTTTTGTTCTAACATTCTATCTTCTTCAAGTGTTTTTCCGCGAGGCATTGTCCCTGCAAGTGTTGCATAACTATCAATTTTTTTACCTTCTACACGTACAAGATTTTCTGGACTTGAGCCTATTATTTTTCTTTCACCGAAATTAAGACAGTACATGTATGGTGATGGATTTGTTTGTTTCAAGTAGTTGTAAAACCTAAGCAAATTACCTTCATATGGCACTGTATATCTTCTTGACAACACCACCTGGAAAATTTCACCATTCACTATCTTCTCTTTTGCTATTTGCACTGCTGTTTCATATTCTTCTTTATCCATGTTCGACTTTGGATTTCCTGCTTCAAATGGACCAGAGAATATATCGTTTTTTGCAAGAGCGAGAATCTCCCCTGAGCGGTCATCACCATGGCTCAGATAGTGGACGGTTCTTTTCAATTGGTCATATATCACACAATCATCAAAAATCCCAAACTCAAAATCAGGAAATTTTATATCATCCTTTGTTTTTTCGGGCAATTCCTCTAGATTTCTTATGTAATCATATGCAAAGTAACCGACTGCACCACCAGCAAAACCATCTTTGTCAATCTGGATTTTTGGGATATTTTCAGCAAGGGTTCTTATTGGTTTTTGTGAGTCGTGTTCCTCACCATCAACATTCACAACCTTCCCTTTCGCCTTTACCATCTTTTTTGGATCAAAACCTATGAATGAGAACCTAGCAAGGTTTTCATTCTCCTGTAATGACTCAAGTAAAAAAGAATCTCTATACTCTCTATTGATTAGCAAATATAGTTGGTATGGATTTAGAGTTAAGTTTAATTTTTTATATATCACTTCATTCACCTGCTATTTTCTTAGCACTAATGATATATTTAAATCTTTTATGTACAAAAATATACATTATGTATCCTATTCTGGAAGATGCCTTCTTACGGTATCCAATGCGCAAAAAGGTGGCCGAGCTTTTGCTTAAATATGGTCTTAGAGTGGATAAACAAGCAGTAATCTACTGTGGTGAAATCGAACTAAGCCCGGCAAAAATAGCAAGATCTGTTAGTGTTGATCGCCGTGTTGTAATCGAAACTGCGCAAATGATTGCAGAAGTAAAAGAACTTCATGGCATATTTAATGGACTTGTTCCAAAAGCATTTATTAGTGGCGTTGCAAGACATCTCGGATTTGAAGTTCTTGAAATAGAATCCGAACCACATGCAGTTGGCATTGTAAGTACAGTCACAAAAATAATTGCAGATGCTGACATAAGTATCAGGCAGATAGTCACTGATGATCCAGATATCTATCCAAATCCAAAACTCACCATAATTCTTGAAAAAAAACTTACTGCATTTGCTCTTGTGAAACTACGAGAATTAAAATATATAAAAAAGATCTCAATCGCTTCCGGCAGTTTTTGATGATTTAGTTTCTTTAGTTTTTCTTGGTCTTGTCACTAACCAAACTATGGACATTAAGAATACAAATAGAAATGCAATCCAGCAGAAATTCGCATATGATTCTCCAAATTCTTTTTTGGCATTGGTGTAATCAATTAATGTTTTGAATATCTGTATTTTTGTTGTTTGATTTTTTTGGTTAAAATTATTCTGATTCAAATTACTATTATTAACCGTCATATTCACTACTGTAAAATTAGTTGAAATACTTGGGTGCGAAAATGTTGGTGGTGGAATCAAAAATTCTGATGCTTTTATACTCTGTTCTATCAAGTTATTTTTTTCACCATAAAGACAATTCATCTCCAAATAGCTTAAAATTTCTCTTCTTGCTCCAATTTGTTCTGGCATTCCGTACTCTGGAGGTTGGCAAAACCCGTACGAAGTGAAAAGTGGATGGTAAATTACAATAGTTTCTGCTCTGTTCAATTCAATTAGGCTATCAAGAGCTGCTTGTGCAGTCTCATAATTAGGTTGTATCGAGAACATTTCTGTAGCAAGAGATGTAGATTCGAATACCTGATTTACTTTTGATATACTTCTGTTATAGTCCTGAAGTACGTCTAAAAAAGACCAACCACTCTGTCCAATACTTGAACATACTGGAACTGAAAAACATGAATAAAGACAACTGTCTCTGTCCACACACGGAAACCTATCCATACCACTTATCCTATAACAATCTACTTCTGGTTGTTTTTTGAGTTCCTTTGATTTTATTATCATCTCACGAGGTTTTGAGGTGTTTATTCCTGTTTTGTTAAGTGGAGAAATGGCAGTAAGATATTCGTTAACAACTGTTGATATTATTGTCTTGTTTGATATTGCAGATACATTCAAACCAATCTTAAACACTGCAAATGACTCGTACTCTTCCAAATATGCAAGTACTCTTTTTCCAGCACCATAATTTTGTTCGTAATAGACAACTATTTTCTGGCTTCTGTTAAGAGAATTCATAAATCCCTGGATCAAACTGGTGCTGCTTTTGTAACTTCCATTAACTGGTTTTAATTTATCGCACTGTCCAATCCACTTATCAATTGTTTGAGTTTCAACTCCGATGTTTTCTGCAAGTCCAACTCTTCCATTAACAATAAATGAAATCTCCATGCTTTCATTTGGATTGAGTGGCGGAAAATCCCAGTAAGGTTTCTTTCCACTTATTCCGTCTGGTTCTAATGCATAGTCAAAATTATGTGGTTCAAACCAAGTAAAATCACTGTTTAACCATAATCTGTATGGGTATGTAGTTGTATTATAGATATTGAGCGTCTTGAATTTGTAAGTGGTGATATTTTCGTCGCTTTTTATGTAGGAAGAAGAATATAGTGAGTGGTTGTATAAATTTGCAGTATCTATTCCAATGAACAAAATTAGGATAAATAAAATTGCAACTTTGTTCTTTATTTTTGGTTTTTTTACAAAAAATAAAAGTACAAGTGCAATAAAAAGTCCGATGATCACACCCACAACGAAGTCGTTTTCATTATCTTCTGGTGGTTTATCTTCACAATCAATACATGTAGTATTCACCTGCGTTGCATTATTGATTGGAATGACTGAAATATTTATGCAGCTATGATCTTCGCATCTTTTGTTTATCACACACATATTATCAGAACAACATTCATAATAGTTCCAACTATGATTTGTTCCAACTCCACAAATCCCAGTTATCTTTCTGCATGCATTGCCTATACATGCTTCATCATCATCGCATACTAAGTCATCCAAACATTCTACTTCCTCAGCAGCAGCCAAATGAGTAAGTGTAAGGTTTCTTTTTGCATTTGTGCTTCCTCCACTTCCACCTCCGCCACTACCGCCTCCGCTTCCACCAGTACTTCCTGTATTTCCACCTGTTGCTGGACAGGCACCACAATCAGTAGAACAGCTTGAACAGCTTTCACCATTATTGCAACTACTGTCACCGCAATAAAGCCCCTGCTCTATTGAAAATCCGCTGAAATTTGTAGTAACATACGAGAAATACATTGTAGTAGTATTCTTTGTTGCATTACTTGTTACATTAGTCCAGCTTCCAAGACAGCTGCCGCTAGAAAAATTCCAATCATCGCATTTTTGTAGGTACAAATAGTCTGCGTTAGTGTAACTTGTTCCATTATATGAAACATAAACTGTTGCATTAGTGAGATTAATTGTAGTATTAATCCCATATGTCACCAAATATCCAGTTGCAGCTGTCGGGTTATCCATCCCAAATGTTTTGTTGTTTTCACTAGTTATATTTACTTCGTGTAATGTCACTAAGAGGTGAGTGGTGTAAGATGCAAATTGCAAATCTATCAATCCGGTTGGTAGTTCTTCAGAATAATTCCCTTCGCTTGCATTGTTTGTTGCAATTTCTCCATCACGATAATAACAAGTCAAAGTTGAATTAAGACCTGAAGAATTCGAACCAATTACACTAACATTAAAGACCAATGATTCTGCACTTTCAAAATAATCTGTGCTGTTAACTGTGGCTTCTAAAATTGTACCATTTGCATAAAATGTCACATTATATCTTCCTACTAATGTGGTGTTTGTGTAGCTAGTATTAGTATTGTTTGTAAGTGCTATTACTTCACTGTTTGTATCTGGTTTTGTTATATTTGCCCAAACATAAGTGGTGTTTGTTGCATTGATGAAAATATTTATTTGTGAGCCATTGGTAACTAGCATTGGGCTTATTGAATATGAATAAATTGTTGGTGATTGCGTTACATTAACCCACAAAACTTGCGATGCAGTATTATTTGCACTATCATTCACAGAAATATTAAGCCAATATACTCCTGCAGTTAGAATAGAATTATTTCGTATGTATCCACTACTGTTCATAGTGAAATTTGTGTTATTCACAGCCCAATTACCAATACCATTTGTATCTGTTGCAGTGAACTGCGTAACAAAATTAAGAGCTGTTGCAGTTGTTTGATTTGAAGCACTTGTAATAGTTGGCGGTGTTGTGTCAACAGCAACATAGAAGGTTCCATTACTGCCAATATTTGTTGCACTATCATTTGCATAAATAGTATAATTCCATGCGCCCTCTGGCTGTCCAGTAATGTTTGTATAGCAGTTTGTTCC
>JBDRIM010000051.1:0-13399 GCA_043816005.1 Microcaldota archaeon | reverse complement strand
AAATTTCTCTGGTACTAATTCGATTTTCTGAAATCCAACTTCTAAGAGAAGAGAACGCAACATTTCTATATCAAGTGCTAAACCTTTGATAAGATGTTCATCTTGCTCTGTACCAAAATGCCAATAGCGAATTCCATTGGTATGTTCAGCATGAATAAACGGATGGAGGATTCTACCTTCGAATATAACAGGACTAAGACCAAAGCGGTATTTTAGATCCTCTGTAAGATCAAATAGGAATTTTCCATGTGGTTTGAGTGCAGTGAAAATTGCTGTAAGCGAGTTTCTTAATGCTATAATACTTTCAGTGAGAATTTGTGCTTCTGGTTTATCATCAGTCCAGTTGCAAACATACGGTAGAGAATTTCCAAGTATTATTATTCTATCAAATAAGATTTTGTGAAAATGTTCTGGGATTTCATGCCAAAAAGATCTTCTTATATCCAAAGCAGGATAACCAGGCGACAATGACTCAAGAATACAATCAACCATTGCTTGATCACCATCTGAATAATACCATTTTCTGGTATCAATATTTCTGACATTAAGAAGATGACCGACACCACATGATGCATCTAAAACGATACCATCAGACGGACAACTAGTAAAATCAAGAACACCCACTGTTTTCTGTACCTTTGTTTGTTCATCAGAGTGTTGAAAACTATCCATGGCCAATCTTGCAATCTTCCAAAGTCTGGCAACTTTACGTGAATCATCTAAATTTAGTTTACGTTGCACGGAATGTCCTGTAGTTGGTTGTTTCATATGGCAATTAGTGTTTTTTCTGATATTTTAATATTTATACCAAAAATTCAGTTAAACGATAAATTATTATACTATTTATTATAAAAAGAATAAATATGATGGTTGATACAATTGATGAAAAAATTCTTGCAGAATTAGATAATGATGCCAGAATACCAAATACAAAGATAGCCGGCAGACTTAAGATAAATAAAAATGTAGTGAATTATCGAATAAAACAATTAGAGAATAAAGGAATAATACGAGGTTACTATACAATAATCAATGCTTATAAACTCGGATATCAAGGTTATCGATTATATCTGAAATTACAGTATACAGATCCACTAAAGGAAAAAGAAATAATGGATTATTTTATAAAAAAGAAAAACACCTGGTGGATGGCACGCATTAAGGGTAACTGGGATATGGCAATACTTTTTTGGGTAAATACTCAAAAAGAGATGGTAGATACAATAAGGGAATTTTTCAGAGAATATAGAGATTATGTTGGAGACCATACTCTTGTTGTTTATTATGGTATTGGGCATTATCGTCTTCCATTTGCTAAAAAATACTTGAAAACAAATGCTAAATTTGAACATGCAACTGTTGGAGAAATTGTCAAAATTGATAACATTGACAGAAAGTTACTTGGAATTTTAAGTTCAAATGCACGCGGCTCGTTAGTGGAGATATCAAAAAAACTTAAATTGACACCTGCTGCAGTACGATATAGAATAAAACAACTGATAAAAAACAGAATAATTCTGGGTTTTAGACCTATTTTTGATATTAGCAAACTCAAATACTCGCAGTACAAACTTGACATAAATCTAAAAAACACGTCAGTAATAGAAAAAATGTATGGATTCGCAAAGGAACATGACAATATTTTTTACCTGGACCAAACGCTTGGTTATGCAGATGTGGAATTTGAAATTTATGTATTGGATCAGCAGCGGTTTTTTGATATAATCAGAGAAATACGAATGGAATTTAATGATGCAATTAAGGACCATAGATTCTTCATATTCGAAGAAATAACAAAAATAAAGTATATGCCTGGATAGTGGGTCATAATTCATTCATAGTGGTTCGTCCCTTATTTTTTCGTCAGTGTATGGCTTGTAGCATCAGTTTCAAAAGTAATGCACCGATCTCCCGAAATAATAGGAACTATTGGTCCTTTGCGTTCTGGTTCTTATAAAAAAATTGCCAAAACACGATAAAAAATAAGAATTCAAAAAAATAAAAATTAGCCTTTTAAGTATTTTCCAACATCTTTGTCACTTAATGAAACGCATTTTTTAGTCTTCACTGTGACATATGAAATCTCAACATTCTCTTGAAGAAGTTTTGACTCTTGCGTCTTACGTAATGCATCAACACAAAGCTTGATTGACTCATCAATAGTCATTTTCTCATCATATTTGGCCTCAAGATAATCATCGACTTCTTTTTTGTTTGCACCAATTGAGTCTGCTTTGTATGCAGTCATTGCCCCGCTTGGTTCTGCTTCAAAAAGTTTTGGACCTTGATTATCTACACCAGCAATTAGCAGCGATACACCAAATGGTCTGATGCCGCCATATTGAGTATAAACCTGCATAAGATCACATGCACTTCTTGCAATTGAATCGACCCCAGGTGCCTCATTGTAGGTTATCCTGTGTTTTTGAGCATCAACTCTAGCTACTTCAACAAGTCTTCTTGCATCGGCGATAAGACCTGAGGCTGTAACTACAATGTGACTGTCGATCTCAAATACTTTCTTAAGTGATTCTGGAACAACTAACTTTGAGTGAATAGATTTGAATGCAACAAGTGCAACTCCTTCCTTTGAGGTTATACCGATTGCAGTTGCACCTCTTTTTACTGCTTCTTTTGCATATTCTACCTGAAATAGTCTTCCATCTGGACTGAATACAGTAATTGCTCGATCATATGCCTGGGGGGAAACTCCGTACATTTTTACACCTCATTGAGATTCTGATTTCAATTAAGTAAAAATGCATGTGCATTTTTACACCTCTAAATAGAATTCATTCCAATTACTCATGAGCTATTTAAATTGTTTCTGTTTGTTGATCGCTTCGTGATTCAACAAAAATTACATGCTCCTTAGCCTTTTGATCCTCCCCTCAATGGGTGGGTGAGTTGAACCAAGAAAACCAATTTTATCTGGAAATGGGTTTGAAAAGAAAAGTGATGCAGTAGTATCATTTGCATTTTTGGTTGGTAAATGAGCAGATTTAATCTTCTGTAATGCACTTGCCAATCCTTCGGGATATCTTGTTAATCTGGCACCTGTTGCATCTGCCAAATATTCACGCTCACGGGAAAGCGCAAGCCGTAATATTTGTACAAAAATAGGAGCAAGAATAATGAATACCAAACCAATTAATATCAAGAAAACATGTCCGCTACCACGTTTACCATGGCCACCAAATCCCAAAAAAACAAACCTCCATGCAAATTCACCAATAAGGGCGATAGCACCAACAAAAATGATGGCAAACATAGAAAATCGAATGTCATAATTTGCAATGTGCGAAATTTCATGTGCAATTACTCCTTCTAATTCTTCTCGTTTCAGGATTGATAATAGGCCAGTTGTAACGGCAACAGATGCGTGCTGGGGATCTCTTCCTGTTGCAAATGCATTTGGACTTTTATCAGTTATAATATATAATTTTGGCATTGGAATACCAGATGCAAGTGCCAATCCTTCGACAACATTATACAAAAATGGATAATCGGATCTTTTAGCTTCTTTAGCACCTGACATGGCAAGAATCATAGAATCGCCACGATAGTAAACAAGAACAGAATATATTAAAAGTACAAATCCGCCAAGAACAGGTGCGCAGATTCCTAGCTTAAAAATTACAGTAAGTATTAGGATAACAAGAAGAAAAACAAAAAACATTGCAGCAACTAAGATAAGCGAATTGCGCTTGTTCTGCTCTGCTGCATCAAAGAAGTTTATTTTTGTCATTTAGCACACACTAGAACTGTACTTTGACATTTTTCTTTTCTTCTTCTGGAACTTCTAGGTATGGTTTTGTTTTGAAACCAAGTACACCTGCAATTAAGTTGCTTGGAAACATTTGTGTGGCATTAGTATATCCTAGGACAGAATCATTGTAAGCAGTGCGGATATATGCAATTTTATTCTCAGTACCTGCAAGTTCTTCTTGTAGCATTCTGAAGTTTTGGCTTGCTTCGAGTTTTGGATAGTTTTCAGCAACTGCGAATATAGATTTTAATGCCTGGCTGAGCATATTATTTGCTTTTACCTTCTCTTCGACAGATCCTGTAACCAATTGTGCACGGTATTTTGTTATGTTCTCCAAAGTTCCCTTTTCATGCTTCATGTAACCTTTTACAGTTTCAATAAGATTTGGGATAAGATCATATCTCCTCTTTAGTTGAACATCTATTTGTGCCCATGCATTATCAACTCGGTTTCGCAATGTAATAAGTCTGTTGTAGGTTAGAACGCCGTATAGTACTATTATTATACCAACACCAAACAAACAAACTGCAGCTATGATAAGTTCGATCATCTATTCACCCATAATAACTGTCATAATCAAATTTTTAAGTTTGCGCCTTGACGAATTCTTTCCATTCTTCTTCACTAATTGCTATTGCAAGTTTTTTATGTTTAGATTTGTGTCCTGAAATTAAATGTACTTCTTTATTGAATAATTTTGAGAACTGGGTTATTAGTTCAATATTTGCTTTGTTGTTTTCAGGAGATTTTTTCAAATAAACTTTTACAACGCCGTTTTTGACAGAGATAGTAAATTTTCTTGAATTTGGAATAACTGAAATTTCAACTATCATTCTGACGCCCTTAATATATTTTTAATTTGATCAATAGATTGGAATCCAGAATAGGTTTTTCCATTGATTACTAAGGTCGGATATGTAGTGACATGATATTCATTTTCAAGTGCTTCTGCAATTGGACTGTCAAGTTCGCCATCAAAAGAAAATAATTTCACAGTAACACTTTCCCCTGCCAGTTGATCCCTGGCCTGGAGAACTGCGGTTCCTTGATCTTTACAAATTTGACCGCAGTTCTTATTTGAATAAAAATGGATGAGAAGATTATCGCTATCATTACAGAGGGAATTTACTTTTTTAGACAATAAGTAGGATTCTGCTTCGAGGATAAAATATTGTTTTTTTAGTTCTGGATCGTACAATTGTCTTTCATCCTCTAAGTAACTTAGTTTATACCCTATTTTTTCAATATCATCATCAAGAGGATTGAGTTCTGATGAGTAAACAGGACAAAATGATGATGAATTACTTTCTGTAAGAAGTAGAAGTTGTAAGGATGCCAGCCTCCCAGACATTGATGAAAGTTCACCAGATAAACTATCTAAGTTAGAATCATCTATCATATTACCGATATAAACACCTAAGATAAACATTAAAATGGCGATAACAAACGACATTACATAAAGCGAAATGGACATTTTTCGTTCCATAAACTTTATTCCCTCTTAACCTTTAAATTACCAGGACTTACTCCCTTTAGTTGCTTCTTTCCACAATGTGATGAGATTGTATCCTAATATGAGATACCAAAAGAAAAACACAAAAAAAGCAATATAACGGAATTTCACCTTTTCTTCCTTGAAACTTTTTACGGAAATGTAAACAAACGCTGTGCTTAGAATTGCAAGAGTTAACCAGATCAGACTTAGGAAGTTAACACCTAACTGAAATGAATCTAGCCAAATATACCTCATGTAATAAGGAGAAAATAATATTGAAGACACCATAAGAGTGATGATTACGAAAAATGCGACGATTGTAGCAAAGTTTAACGGTATAAAATACATGCCAAAATCCCCATATTCGGGTTTTATTAGATAACGGTAGTTCCAATAATTACGAAGACCCCCCCGTTGCCATCTTACTCTTTGATAGAGGAGATCCTTGATTGTGTTTGGAGGTTCTGTATAAACTTCAGCAGTAACTGAACTTCTTATCTTGAAATTTTTAGACTGTAAACGAAGTGCCATTTCATGATCTTCGACTAGATTTCCCTCATCAAAACCACCTATTTCTTTGAAAACTGAAGCCCGGAACATGCTGAATGGACCAGGAGTAACAGGGACACATTCTATAAAACTCAAAATTCTTCGCGAGAATAGGATCATAAGATACTCTACACGTTGGATTTCTTTCAACCAGGAGCTGCTTTGTTTGATCTTAACTGCTGGAGTGACGGCCATCACATCGTTATCACTAAAAAATGGCAATAGCCCCGTGATGGTATTTTTTGTAAGATAAGAGTCTGCATCCATTGTTGCAACTAATTCTCCGTGCACTTGTTTGAGTCCAAAATTCAGTGCTGCTGCTTTACCACCGTTTTTCTTAGTAAAAACCCTCACTCCCTTCTTTTCATATGATTTAGCAACTAAGTAGGTATCATCCGTGGACCCATCATCGACAACCACAATATCGAGTTTATTTCTTGGATAATCAACCTTAAGGATGCTTTCGATGCAGTCGCCCACATATTTTCCTTCATTGTATGCTGGCACTATTATTGAAACTGTTGGCTCCCATTTGGTTTTCTTTGGAATTTTATAGTATGATTCACGATAACGTATGAATAAGAGTAGGAAAAAGATGGTGATAAATAGTAATGTAAAAACTACAAGATAGTTGATAATCGCCACTGCATCCATGTTAAATCACTCATTAGCAAATATTAAAAAAGCAGAAGATGTTTTGCAAAGAAGAGTGAAAGTATCATCCCTATAAGGATAAATGGAACAAATGGAGGGAGTTTAGTATACACCCACACTTCGCCTAATTTGGTCTTTTTCAATCTCTCGAGTTCGCTTTTTGTAACAAGTCTTGTGAGCTTGTATCTTTCGACCAGATCTTTGTTCATCAGTTCAAGTGCCAACACATCTTCTTGTTCAAGCTGTGATAATGGTAGCTCCTCTGCAAGAAGCTTGTTGATTGATTCCTTGAATATCATCATCAGTATTATGGCAAACATAGAAATTGTGATGAATGCAAAGTATATTGGTGAGAATAAAAATGAACCTACGTAAACATAGGCAAACAGCCCATATGGAACAAACATGAGGAGATACAGATAGTTTGGTTTTGTATCGGTTTTCAATAGTTTGAATCCAAAATGAATCATCATGTAAAGTGCAAAAATAACACCAGAGAAAATGATGACTGAGAATATGAAAGGCATATTGAAAGACATCTCTGAAAGTGATGGATGAATTGGAAGTAATAGCATTATAGCAGCAAGGATGAATACATCAGCTCCACCAAGCTGACCTACTCGATAAAATAGATAACCTATGGCGGACATGAAGAAAGCTATGGCAAGTGAAAACCAGAAAAGACTTTCTTGATAGAACACTAAATTAACTAAAAATGCAACTGCCAGAAAAGCATAGAGAAACAAATCTGGAACATTTTTCTTATTAAACAGATCGTAATAGGTTGCTGCAATTACACCGATAAATGCAATAACAACGCGTATAAGTTCTCCTGGTAATGTAAGCTGACCAAAAAGAATATCTTCTAACATGGAAGAAAGAATAATGGAAACTGTTTAAATTCTCTTTGACGGGGCATTTTGATAGGTAGTCTGACAATTAAACCGAACAATCAAACAAAAACGCGCTGGAGCGCGAGTAAGATATAGATATCCAGATATCATAACCTTCAAATTTTTTTTACAGGGATTTTTTTGGCTCCCAGTAAAAATCAAGAGTTGCCTCGTATCGAAATTTATTTCGATTACGTAAAATTTTACATTTTTACTCCATATGAAGCGATTTTTGTTGAAAAATCAATAAATGATTGTGGGACTTTGATTCTTCGCATAGCAGATTTCATAAGAGAAATGTCCTCAGCATGGAAACATTTGAGTAAAAGTGAAAAAGCAACGAAAAGAATTCCTGCAAGGGCAGATAAAATGCCAAGATAACCAAGGTAGACAACTTTGTTGCCATATTGTGAGAGAATTCCTTCTGGGAATGAAATAGTTAGGTCTGCAACAAAGTTAGCTATAATAGGATTAACAATGATGGCCATCAAAAGAACAAAAAACCCAGCAAGAAGAAGTTTGTAAATTTCTATTGGAGATGTAAAGTTGAATATCTTTTTACCATAGTAAAGTTGTAAGATGGCACCGATAGACATTCCAATCATTGTAGCAAGAGCAGCACCTGCTATACCTAATGAAGGGATAAGAGCAAACGAAAGTACTATGTTCACAACTGCAACAAACGCAGCAATCAAAAGTTCAATATCCACTCTTCGATTTGCAATTAGTGCAGAAGAAATAACTGCAGGTATTGCTGAGATTAGCACCCCAACAGAAAAAATAGCAAGAACTAGCCATCCTGATTGATAGCTAGCACCATAAAAAATTCTAAGCATGTCTGATGAAAATGCAATAAAAATTATGGCGAATGGAATAGTGATAAAAAGGGACCATCTTTGAGCGGTTTGCATTACGGAATTAACCTCTTTAAAATCCCCTTTACCCATCAATCTGGAGATAACAGGCATGAAGATACCAGTCACAGAACCATAGAAAATCCCTAAAGATACTGCAAGAGAAGCAGCAAGTGAATAAATTGCAATTAACTCGTTAACTTTTGTTGGATCCATCAAAATGCCCATGATCAATCGATCTGAGGAAGATAGGATTAGCACTAAACTACCAAGTGCAGTTATCATTATGCCCAAAGGCAAAACATCATTAACAAATTCAGTTGTTGATACCCCCCCACTAGCTCCAGAAAATTCATTTACAAGTTTCGTTATTCTAGGAAACAAAAAAAGTACTGCTGCAGCGTGGGAAAGGATATACGCTGCAATAAGGGTAAGTGGAGAGGCACCAAACATATAGAAAAGAAGGAGGGTGAATATAAATTTGCCAAAATTTTGAACATTAGATAGTACTTGGCTATTTTTCATATCGGCTTTACCAACAAGAAGAGAAAGGTAGAAACGGAAAACATTATGTATTATAAAAAATGAAGAAAATATACGCAATGCTTCAGGAAGTGTAGGGTTTTTGTAGAAATCACCGATCAGATCCGCAGTTAAGAAAATAAAAACGGAAACCAGAAATCCCATAACAAATATAACTTTGAAACCAAGATCGATTAGCCATTTTATTTTTGCTTTTTGGCCTTTACCTTCGAAAAATGGCAAATATCGCGTAATTGAACCGCAAATGCCAAGATCACTAAAGATAGTAACGATTGTTATGATACTAAGACAGAGATAGTAGATACCAACATCGCCCTGTGAAGCAGCACGAGCAATGAGAATAGTATATAAAAAAGAAGAAAATTTGACCGTAAGATTACCAATAAGTCCCCAAACACTACCTTTTGCAACTTCTTTTGCATGTGTAGAAATTTCCATAATTCAACCTACAAAATAAAATCCATCCCATCTTCAAGCATGATTTTTGCGCTAAAATCAAGTTCTTTTTTGGCAAGAGAAACATCTGAAAGAGTGTGTTTGACATAGTTTTTGATGTTGTTTGGTTCATATCTTGGTTGTATATTGGTTCCTAATTTTTTATTGAGCAAAACAACTACTTGATTAAGGTCGGTATTTTTCCCAGTTCCAACATTGAAAATTCCGAATTTATTATATTTCGAGGCGAGTAAGTTAGCTGCCACAACATCATCAACATAAACAAAATCCCTGGATTGGATTCCATCTCCGAGTATGAGAGGTTGTTTACCAGCTTGCATATCCCATAAAAATTGTGAGACCAAATTTGCATACTTCCCTTTTGATTTTTCATGTGGTCCATAAACGCTGAAATATCTGAGCCCTACGATTGGCATTCCATATAGATTGTTGTATAAAATTGCCATTCTTTCCATGGCATATCTCCCTTCTGTGTAAAAATCAGTTATTTTTATTTCCATACCCTCGTGATGAGGTGGCGCATTACCATTATAGAGAGAACTTGAAGAAGCAAAAACCAGTTTGTTGTTGTTTTTTCTTGTATATTCAAGAATGGATATCCATTCGCTAATTATTGTTGCGGTAAGGTTTGGATTCTCTTTGTACATGGGCGAAGATGAATAAATGCCTTGATGAAAGATTGCATCAAATTTTTCATTAGTTTTTGCAATCTCTCCAGAGCTCATCTTCAGAATTTTGATTTTGTCTTTGACTGCTGAAATGTTAGCCTCGCTACCAGTATGTAAATTATCAAGTGCAACTACTTCGTGCCCGTCTTTGACAAGCTGCTCTGTTAGATGAGAACCAATAAAACCAAGTGCACCAGTAACTAGAATTTTCATAAAAATACCTTAGGTTTAGTAGTTAATTTAATTTAAATCATTTCTGTTTTTTCCTTGTACATTTTTAAGATTTCATCTGCAATTCTAAAACGCCCCAAACCATCAACAAGATCATCCATTCTGGCAGATAGTCTGATTCGTTCGTTTTTATCTGATATAAACTGTCCTAATTGATTGCCCAACGATTCTGCACTCTCATCTCCGTTTAAAAGAATTGTAAGACCATTTTTACTCGTATAATCTGAGAAGATAGGTCGATAGTTAGCGTAGGATATGAAGACGGTTGGAATCTTGAAAAATGCGAATTCATAGAATTTGGAACCTGGATTAGAAATTGCAAGATCGCATGATGCCATCTTTTTTGCTATTTCTTTAACATCCTGAAGAACAATAAAACGTGAATCAAGACCTATTTCTTTGGCAAGCGCTTCGCTATTTTTGAATAATTTGTCAATTATAATTGTTACTGAAAAATGATTTTGAAGTGTCTTGAGTGCTTTTACAGTCAGAATAGATGTACTTTTGGAATCGTTTCCTTCAAACATAACAAGAATGTGCTTGACTTCATCCGAGTTAGTATGTTCAAAATCAGTATATTGATCAAATTCTTTTTCTAATGGAAAGAATTCAGTTCCAAACAAAAGTTCAGTGTCATCATCATGAGTATATTGTAAAAGATGGGCATATAAATTTGGATTTATTAGGATGTTGGAATGGTAGTTTTGCAGATGAGGGTAATCATCTAACACAACAAGTAGTTTTACTTTTGGTTTGATTGATTTTAGATAGTGTTCATTGATAGAATAGCTGTCAAGTAGAAGAATTTCTATCCCATATCTTTTGATTGCATCTTCGGTTGCTTCAAGATCTTCTGATGGTGTATTGATCGGACCAAAATCAAATGGAGTGCCCCCCGCATTTATGATCTTATCATTATGACTGCCAGATGACGAAGTAAAAAAGAAAATCTCGCATGCTGGATCAGTTTCGAGTAAGCCTGATGCTATAGTTAAACATCTTTGGATATTGTCGGATCCGGTTTTGAAATTGACCCTAAAACCTATTTTTACCATAATTACGCCTTTGATTCTATGACTTCTTTCGCCTTTTCTTCAAACCTTTTTAGGAAATGATCCCAAGTAAAGTTTTTCTGGACTTTATTTCGTCCTACTCTGCCCATAGTGGCACATTTATTAGGGTGTTTTGATAACCATTCCATTTTCTCTGACATTGCCCAAACACTGTCAACCAAGAAACCATCAACTTCATTGGTGATTGTTTCTTTTGGTCCGCCTTCGTTTCTAGCTATACATGGTTTTGATGACGCCATCGCTTCCAATGGAATAAGACCGTAGTCCTCGTTTATTGGTGTAAAAAGAACAGCATAACAAGTGGAATAAAGCTCATGGAGTCTTTCATCTGAAATGTTGGTTTCGATTATTATATTTGGAGAGCATAGTGATTTGATTTTTTTGTAGTAATTTTGGTGTTCTGGACGATTGGAAAGAGAACCTGCAATAATTAGTTTCCATCCTTTTGCACGTGAAGAGAAAAGTTTGAATGCTTCGATAGCATATTCTAATTCTTTTTCAGGTGCAATTCTAGATGGATAAAAGAAAAATTGATCATAACTTTTACAGGAAAATTTTTCGGATTCGACACCGGGATAAAGTACTTCTGATTCGCGATTTAGATATTTTTTTATACGCTCTTGGGGATTTTTACAGCTAGTGAAAATGTATTCTACTTTTGGAACTACACTGAATTCAATGTGTTTGAATGCCTGAATAGATGCCCAAAACATTGCCTTAGAAATTGGACCCCTGCGTTTCATCCTCCATTGATAAAGATCAAAGGCTTCACGATTTGGACTGTAACAATACCAGATTACGGGTTTGTTTTTGTTACTGATCCATTCTGAGGGTGTTTGATGTGCATTAATAATGTCATAATCACTGAATTTTTTATTATAGAAATATTGCCCTGCCCGAACAGCACTAGTAACTCTTCCAAAAGGAAGACTATCAAGAATTGACTTTTCCGCCACTTCGACATTAAGATTAGAGAATTCTGGGAATGTATTTTCAGGAGTATACCTGAGGCAATGTATTTTGGCCTTGAAATGACTGGCCATCTTTAATACTACTCGTTCCATACCTCCCTTGGTTTCTAAAAATGGGGTGACAATGATAAGTTTCATATTCTTCGACTCAATGCGTTTGCCAATCTTGTGATGTCGGTCGCTATAACTTTACAACCATTCACTAGGACCTCGTTCGGGATGCCGTTATAAAAAACTACAAGCGCTAGTTTTGGTTTGTATATATCTATAAAAGAATGCAGACTACGTTCGATCTTTCCTTTGGGTGAATTGAGTTTGACTTCGATCGGGATAATTTTTCCATCTTTCTCTATTATAAAATCAACTTCTGCTTTTGATTTGGTATGCCAATATTTTATATGTAGACCAAGCTTTAAGAGCTCGCAGAAAACATAGTTCTCGAATAATTTTCCGTTATTTTCAAGCTCAGATGGAAACTCATTTGCAATTGCGTTCCTCAAACCAGTATCGACAAAATAAAGTTTTGGTTGTTTGGTGACTTCCTTAAGTTTGTTGGTAAAAAAAGGTTCCACTCGCTGAATAAGATAGCTTTGTTCCATGGCATCAAGATATTTTTTTACTGTTTGAAATGATAACCCCATGTCACTTGCAACTTTGTCATATATGAGTATGTTTCCTATAGAATGAGAAAGGTATCTTGAGAATCTTTCCAATGAACCAACGTCTTCGATGGAAAATGTTTTTGACATGTCCTTGAGAACCATGAGCTCAAATAAATCGCGCAATAGAGTTTTTTTCAATTCTACTTCTTCGGTAATAACTACCTTTGGATATCCACCATAGATAACATGTTCCCATATAAGTCGCCTAATAATTGTGATATTGGTTTCCTTCTGCTCCTTTGCCCTCAAAAATTCTCTAAATGAGAATTGGTATAGTCTAAGACTGGTTGCCCTTCCAACAAGCCACGACAGCACATCTTTTCCCAATATAGTCTGGGATGAAGAAGTTATCCAAAGCCTGTACCCTTTATCAGCTAAGTATTTCAGTTTTTGACCGGCTTCTTTACCGTATTGAACTTCGTCCAGAACTGTCAGAACATGACCTTTCAGATACTGAATCTCGAATTTTTTTATATCTTCGTCAAACAGACCTTTGATGTCTGGATCATCGAACATCAGATAGGGAATGCCTTTGCCTTTTATGTGTTCTTTCAAAAATGTTGTTTTGCCAGCTTGTCTTG
>JBDRIM010000050.1:0-2091 GCA_043816005.1 Microcaldota archaeon | reverse complement strand
TTCTAGTTGTCAGCGGCTGAGCCTTGTTGAAGAACTCAACAAAACTCTCCTTGTTTTTTTGAACAAGATCCTTGATTACATACTCCAGCTCTGACTTAGCGGTTTCAGTAAGCTTTTGTATGGAAAGCTTCCCGATGATGTGGTGTACTTCATCACGCTTGCCTTCTCCAATGTAAACCTCTTGGTTTGGCCTTAAAGCAACACCTTTCTTAGGAACTAGCTCAAGAAGAACAAATCTGGTTTTTCCAATTGCCTGCGCAATAGGAGTTTTTTTGTGGCTAGGCCTTTTGTCAAAATGATATCCATTTGGCAAGAAATCTAGGACAATAGCGTACTCTTCCTTCTTCCTGCTCATGAATTCCTGTTCCATTTTGACTTTTATCTTCCATTTGGTTGCTTCACTTAGTAAACTATTTGAAAGCGTGTGTCCAACCACCTTTTTTTCTGTATTTCAGAGAGTAATGCTAGATTAGTATATAAAGGTTTTGTGCCTATAGGCTCTGTAGAAAATCTTTTAAGTAATAACCCCTATTGATTGCTCAATAGGGGGTGGTGGAGCGAACCCACCACATGAAAAAAGAAGAAAGACTAGTAAATAAAGTTAAGCATTTGTTAAAGCGTGCTAACTTGCCCAGATTTTTACATCGTTTTGGGCCGAAAAAGTTTTTGTTGTGGCAACTTGTTTTAGGGTTGCTCATAAAAGAAGTTTTTAGGCTTAGTTATCGTCGTGCAATGAGATTTCTTGAAGAGTTTTATGGTATTAAATTGCATTGGACAACTTTGCAGAAAGTAAGAAAAAGATTGCCTTTGGCAATCTGGCAAACATTACTTTCTGCTACAATTAACTCCGAAATTAAGGTGGCCGCAATAGATGGCACAAGTTTACAGAGAAGTAATCCAAGCGAACATTATTTGAAAAGAATTGACAGAAAAGAGCCAACTTCAGTTCCAATATATCTCAACGCAATGATTGATGTAGTACAGCGTAAATTTGTGGCAATTCGACATCATGCAAAGAAAAGTGGAGAAATTCGTGATGTCAAATATTTGGTTAAACAATGCAAGAAAGAAATAGAATTAATTCTTATGGATAAATTATATGATTCTGAAAAATTACATAAGTATCTGCGAGCCTTGGGAATTTTTAGCGTCGTGCCAGTAAAGAAGAATTGGGCAAAAGGCCAACTTAGAAAACAGCTAAAAGATTATTTTGATTATGCACTTTATTGGCAAAGAAACTTGATTGAATGCTTGTTTTCTGCATTGAAAAGATTGTTTGGAAACCACTTGCGTGGTTTAACTGCTCGCACCCAGCGAGCAGAAATATACATGAGATTGATAGCATACAATATTGGTGCTATTCACAAAAAGATTTTCTACTAAGCCTTAGGTAGGGGAAGATTAATATACTATTTCTTTTTGTTTTATTTCATGAGGTTCAGAACACATCTTGCGTTTGGAATTCTTTGCGGCCTGTTTGCACTGCCATTTGTCAAGGGAATTCATTGGATTGTTTTCTTCGCATTGGTTATGTTAGGTTCTTTATTCCCTGACATTGATCACCCACAATCAAAGATTGGCAGAAAAGTAGGATTTGTGTCAAAGCTAGCGAATACGCTGGGCGGGCATCGTGGCATGACGCATAGTGCATTCTTTTTGGTTGGACTGCCGCTTCTGGTTGGCTACTTGTTCGGCTATGTTTACGGACTTGCATTCTTTATCGGATACCTTTCACACCTGCTTATTGACTCGGTAAATCCAAAAGGAATAAATTATCTCAATCCAATAACAACTTTAAGAATGCATGGGTTTATAGAAACTGGTTCTGCGGGAGAAATGGTTGTTCTGGTTCTATTGATTATGGTGATTGGGCTGAAGTTATTGAAAGTTTTTTGATAATTGTTTGATGAATGCGATAATTTCGGTTGCCGCCGCAATTTTTCCGGGTTTTTTTACGATTTTCTTTCTAAATGCAAAATTTAGCTGTTTCACCCACACGACACACTCGCCAAACACCCTGTAAACATATATAAAGGAGTTTGTCTTCACTATACTTATGCTTGCACAAACGAGCATCCTCGGCCTCCTGGA
>JBDRIM010000049.1:0-2122 GCA_043816005.1 Microcaldota archaeon | reverse complement strand
TTGTTTATTAATTGAGAAAAAAATCTTCCTTCAGTTTCTATAAAGAATGTACATAGGCAGCCGGTGAATCCAAAACCTGAATTCTATCGGTAATTTCTTCCTTAATGGTTGAAGTTTCAAGCAGAATGTCCACCACACCATCAGTCTTATCTGCAGGCACACTAATTGCACTTCGAACAATGGTTTGCGACCTTGTTTCTCCCTGTTGCACGTGCATTTGAGGAGTTACTCTGGAAGTAACGGCGCCCGCAGCACCGACTTTCAAGCATGCAGCTCTTAAATCATCAATTCTATCTTCATCGGAAATAATTGAAATTTCGCAGTTATCTTGAGGAAGATATGTTTTGCTGGCATTATCACTTTCGGTATCAAGCCTTTTTCTCCATGTTGTACCTGTTTTTAATGAATCAATAGCAGCAATTATCTGCTCCATAGTTGCAGCATATTGTTGTGCACCAATTTTCATTCTGGTATCAATTAATCCGTTACCAACAGGCGTTTGGTAAATAAAACCTCTACCAGGACGATCTAATCTAGCTTGTTCAGAAAGCACTCTAATAATATTATCGGAATCTTGTTGCGGCATAACGAGATGAACCAGTTCTTTTTCGGGAGAGATGGTAATACGAATAAGTCCTAACTGATCTCTAATATCGTTACCTGTTCCATAAGTAATAAATGGAACACAAATACCCAAATCCAGTGCAATCTTTGCAATCATTTCACTGCTTTTTGGTATTGACAGCACACAAACAACATAAGCCAGATTACTCAAAATATTTATTTCCTCACCACTACTGATTTTTATTTTATTGAGATACTCAAGATTAATTTCGGGTGTATCTTTGGTGAACTCCATTAAATCTTGCTCAAAAATTGTTCCACGTCCGGGAGTATTCAAATCAACTAAATCAATAATTGTTTTCATTACTGTAGTTGAATTTTCCCTTGGAACAGTAAACCTAAAAATGTCGACAGGAGTGCTTTGCAAATTTACTACTTTGCCGGGAAGTCCAAGAGGGCGTGGTTTAGAAAACTCCCTAATAGTTCTTCCATTTTCCAAATAAATATTAACACCCAGATTTTTCAAAAAATCGGAAACCTTTTCACTTAAAAGATGGTTGATAATGCAGGTAATTCTACTAACCCTATGAGGAGTATAGATACCTTTTGCCATCTGATTTCTCCAAACAGTTCTTGAGGGAGAAAACGCTTTTTGTTTTTTTGGTTTTTCGTTACTCATTGGTATTCTCCTTTAGTATTTTTCTTTGTTTAGCCTGAGCCAATAATCCGTAAATTAGAACAGTAATAATTGGGAATGCAGATGCCAGAGCAAGCACTCCGAAGCCGTCAACTACATTTAGTTCTCCTCCAATACTCAATCCCATTGCCAGCACCAACGGAACAGTAACAGGTCCGGTAGTTACACCCCCACTATCCCATGCTATTGCAGTAAACTCTTCTTCACTAAATATTGTAAGAATAATTAATAAGACATAGGGAGGAACAATAAGCCAAATCAGGGGCAAGTCGAAGAGAATACGACTCATCCCAAGGGCAATTCCAATTCCAACCCCCACCGACACAACCTGAACAATTTGAGCTCGTTTAATGGCACCGACCGTGAGGCTTTCCACCGTCATACCCAAAGCATTCAAGGCGGGCTCAGCAAGGGTTGCACCGTAGCCCATTCCGAACGAAAAGATTATTACAAGTATTAGCCCCAGAATTGTTAGTTTTGTGTCAAACATTGGGGCTCTGGTAATAATATGCACATACTGTTGAGCTTCTTCATCATAATTTGCAGAAATATACTCTACAGAATTAAGCTTTTTATCCTCATAAATGTTAAAAAATTCCTTTTGAGTTCCATCAGAAGCTACGCCCTTATAGATTAAGGATTCATCAAAATCATTTATCACCATTCTATCAACAAACTTTTCTTCACTAGCAAATGCACGAGGCAATTGTGAGCCAACTTCTGTTCCTAGTGAGGCTAATCCCAGTTTTATACCAGAAGTAAGCAAAATCATGCCAACAAGGGTAAAACCAATACCGAGAACAACCTCATCTTTGTACCTAATTTTCTCTCTAAGGAAAACCATTAAAACAAGCAAAAGAA
>JBDRIM010000048.1:0-2249 GCA_043816005.1 Microcaldota archaeon | reverse complement strand
ATGCCAACCAGCGATTTTTCACAGTTTGTAATTTCTTCAGATAATGAAACATCAGTTTCAGATCTTGCTAAATTTAACAAATTGCTGCTTATGGCAATGAAAAATGATAAAAAACCACTAATAACAGACATTCTCACGTGTGGAACTGAAGAGATCGATCGACTGAACCTGTTAAAATCAATGTATTCATCAATTCAACGTAACTACTCACCTTTAAGAAGCAGCAACATTTTGAAATTCGCTTTCTGAAGATTGCCCCAACCTTTTTTGAATCATTTCCATAAATTCCTGTCCTCTTTTCTTTGATGTCTCATAAATACTCAAAATCACTTCAAAGACTTCGGCGCCTGTCCATGTCCTTCGACCACCACTAATTTTACGATGATACACACCTTGACGTATTGCGCGCTCTGCATCATTATTATGCCACGGCACATCCTCAAACTTCATGAACGTAAATAGCATATCATGTCGCTTTCGAAGCTCTTTTGATATTCGGATGGCATCCTTATCAGCCCATTCCCTATCAAGTAATACCTTCATCTCTTTCTGGAATCCTGTGCAAGCTTTTTTACGTTCTTCCATAGATGGAGGTGGATCATTCTGTGTGTACTTAACCGCTCTTTTCAGAATTGATCGAATTCCGTCAACAAATTCAATAAATTTTACAGGAGGTCTTCCCGGTTTAGTTAATTTAGCAGGCTTAGATGTTAAGAGAGTACGAGGTTTTATCCTGTGTTTAATCTCAGCTCTCTCCAACCACCTATTCACATGAAGAAGATCAAGCTGATGTCCCGCACATTTTACTACATCGTATGGCTTCCATGCATCTCTACCTAAAACACCATTGAATCCTTTTAGTGTTTCTTTAGGCACTGTATGTCCACGAGTTGGAGCAACTTTATAGTAGGACCCTATTGTAGAAGTAAAAACCCATAACCAACTATTTTTACCATCAATTCTGAATCCCGTTTCATCGGCATTGACAACATCTGCTTTTACAATATCCTCATGGAGTTTCTCATAGTCATCCTTGAGTGTATCTGCCACCCATTTCTCCAGCGCAAGAATAGTGGCTTCACTCATAGCGATTTTAAATGTCTCGTACAAACTGGATCGTATCTTGTTTATACTCAGTCCCAACATTCGATGATAAACAATCAAAGAAGTTACGACAGGCCCGAAGGGTTTATTTGATGGTAACCATGGCACTTCTCCGCGAACCAATTTCTTGCAGTTATTGCACCAGTATCTCTGAAAAATAACATCATAAACAATATGTTCAGGAAATGGGATATCCGTCACAGTGTGTACCTGATCGCCACCTTTAACGGGTTTTCCAAGAGGTGTACTGCAGTTTGGACATTCGTCCAATGTAACATGTAGGGGGGGCGAGTTTGGGGTTGGTTTTTTTCTTCCATGACCCTTATGTCCGGGTTGACCACCTGTGGTTTTTTTCGGTCCTTCCTGTCGATCGCGTTTGTAAAAAATTTTTGAAGAAGGAACGCCACCAGCTTCAGCGGTTTTGTCTGTTGTTGCAAGATTCGTTAAAGATGTCTGTAATTGCGCAAGTTGTTTTTTAAGTTCTTTGATTTCTTTTTCGAGTTTCTTCTTTTCCTGAATGACGATTATCTTTTCATTCTGCTCTTTTTCGAGCTCTTTCTCTAAGTTAGCGTTTTTTCTTTCTAAATCACGGATGTATTTATCCAAGTTTTCGGTGTTATTTTCATTCGTCATTGTTCAGGATTACCAGATAAACGGTTTTTCCTAAGTGTTCTTTCGGGCAATCGACTCTTGCGCTTGTTCCAAATGGTTTGACTTTTCTGATATAGAAACCACGGATGTTGTTAACTTTTAGTTCTGTTGCAGGTGTTAGGGGAACTTTTTTCATTAGATAGCTAATAGATATCTCAAAATATAAAAAAGTTTCGGTGAGATTTTTATTTGAACTGACAACAATGGAAAATAGGAAATGTTAAAGTGGTATTTGTGCGAGGGGAAAACTCAAAATCGTTGGGTGGTTTCTAAAACGTGAGTTGTTACGAAAATTATTCAATAATAATTATGCTGTTTCTCCAGTAATTGGTGAAATTCTTCTTATAGCAATTGTAGTCATTTTAGGAGCCATTATTGCTTCATATGCTTTTGGAACTACCAAACCATTACAAGATAATTTATTAATAGGGATGTCTGTAGACAAAATCAATGAAGACAATATTGTAGTTACTTTTATGGGTGGAAGGGATGCC
>JBDRIM010000047.1:0-2391 GCA_043816005.1 Microcaldota archaeon | reverse complement strand
GTAGAAAAAGCAGGCTATAAAATAGATGAAGATTCAGAACTAACCAAAGCCAAAGGATTTGATGTTGGTACGGTATCATTATTATTGGGAGGAATAGCAATAATTGCAGGAGTATATTTGATTTTGACCAGCTATTTACATTTGGATTTGAATTTTACAATAAGCGAAGAAACAAGTGTAATAGCACTTTTAGTGCTAGGGTTTCTCACAGGTTTTCATTGTATTGGAATGTGTGGTGGATTTGTACTTTCCTATGCAGGAAAAATAAAACAGACACACGAAATTGGACCTCATTTGATGTATGGAGCAGGAAAGACAATTTCATACACGGTAATAGGTGCATTGTTTGGAATAGTGGGTTCGGTAATAGCATTTACCACTGAACTTAGAGGTTCTATTGCAATAATTGCAGGATTGTTTCTTGTATTGTATGGATTGAATATGCTTAATATTTTCCCAATTTTAAGGAAATTTCAGCTAAAACTTCCAACAATAGTAAGTGCAAAAACAACAGCAGGAAAAGGTCCATTGGTCACAGGATTATTGAACGGATTAATGCTTGCATGCGGACCTTTGCAAGCATTGTATATATTCGCAGCAGGCACTGGCAACGCATTAACTGGAGGAAAAGCATTGTTCTTTTTTGGACTGGGAACACTTATACCATTACTTGGATTTGGAATTTTATCCAGATATCTAAGTTCAGTGTTAACTAATAACATAATCAAATTTTCAGGAGTTCTTGTGATTCTGTTGGGTTTACTCATGGCAAGCAATGGATTGAATCTAATGGGAATAGGACTGCCAGTTTCAGTAACCAGTAACTCAAGTTCCATCAAAACAGATATTAATCTTGATTCTGAGGGTTATCAGGTCATAAAAATGAATGTAACTAATTATGGCTGGGAACCCAACAGTTTTGTATTGAAAAAAGATGTGCCAGTGAAATGGGAGATAAATGCAAAGGAACTGAACGGTTGCAACAATGAAATAATAGCACGAGAATATGGTTTGGATATAAAACTTAAATTAGGCGTTCAGACAGTAACATTTACACCAAAGAATACAGGAACAGTGAGATGGAGTTGCTGGATGGGAATGATACCTGGGCAGTTCGTTGTTGTGGATGATATAAACGCTGTTTCAGCAAGCAGTATTCCACCGGTTCCGCAAGGAGGAAGTTGTGGTGGAAGTGGTGGAGGCTGCGGTTGCGGAGGGTGATTAAATGGCAAAAACAAATATTTCAATAACAGGAATGCATTGTGCAAGCTGTGCATTGAATATAGAAAAGGGATTGAAGAAAACGAAGGGTGTTGATAATGCCAATGTAAATTTTAGCATTGGAAGGGCATCGATAGAGTATGACGAAAAATTACTTGACGGAAAAAAACTAACAAAAATAATAGAAAATATGGGTTATGGTGCATCCACATATGAACGTGGAACGGACAAAGAAAAAAAAGCAAGAGAAGAGGAGCTGGCATATTTCAAAAGAATGACCATGATTAGTGCTGTTTTTGCAATACCCGTATTTGCAATTGCAATGTTCATGCTGCCAGTACCCTATGCAAAATATGTTCTTTTACTGCTTGCAACCCCAGTACAATTTTATGTGGGCTGGCATTTTTATAAAGGAAGTTGGACTGCATTGAAAAACAAAACTGCAAACATGGACAGTCTAATTGCAATTGGTACCAGCGCGGCATATTTCTATTCTATATATGTAGTGTTTTCAGGAGGCATGGAAACATATTTCGAAACTTCTGCAGTACTGATAACCCTTGTGATGCTGGGTAAATACCTTGAAGCGATAGCAAAAGGAAAGGCAAGTGAATCAATCAGGAAACTACTCGAACTTGCACCTAAAAAAGCAAGAATTATGGAGAATGGAAAGGAAATTGAGGTTTATGTGGATGACCTAAAAAAAGGCAATTGGATAATTGTAAAACCAGGTGAAAGAATTCCAGTGGATGGAATAATACTTGATGGACATTCCAGTGTGGATGAATCAATGATAACCGGAGAACCTATACCTGTTGAAAAAATAAAGGGGAGCAATGTCGTTGGAGGAACAATAAACAAGAACGGAACGCTTATATTTAATGCAACAAAAGTAGGTGAGGAAACAACTCTTGCACAGATAATTAAACTTGTTGAAGATGCCCAGTCACAAAAAGCACCAATCCAGAGATATGCGGATAAAATTTCTTCAGTATTTGTACCAGTAGTAATTGGCATTGCAATGATTACATTTCTCGTCTGGTATGCAGTATTGGGCCAGAGCATGTCATTTTCACTGATTCTGAGTGTTTCCGTGCTGGTCATTGCCTGCCCATGTGCACTTGGTTTGGCAACACCCACGGCAATAATGGTTGGTACAGGACTTGGAGC
>JBDRIM010000046.1:0-10746 GCA_043816005.1 Microcaldota archaeon | reverse complement strand
AAAAAAGCATATAAGTTTCGAAATCTACAAGAGTTCCTTGATATATACTACGAAGGATGTAAAGTTTTACTCACAAAAAGAGATTTCTATGAATTAACAATTGCCTATTTCTCAAAAGCACATAAACAGGGAGTGAAACATGCTGAGATTTTTTTCGATCCACAAAGTCATACTACTAGAGGAATACCATTTCGCACAATTATTGATGGGATCCATATGGGATGTGTAAAAGCACGCAAAAAATTTTCCATATCTTCAAAAATCATCATGTGTTTCCTAAGGCATCTGTCTGAAAAAGAAGCAATTGAAACATTTGAAGAAGCGCTACCCTATAGGAAATGGATTTATGCGGTTGGTTTGGATTCTTCGGAAAAAGGAAACCCACCATCAAAATTTACAAGGGTTTTTACTAAAGCAAGAAAAGCAGGTTTCCAAATTGTTGCCCACGCGGGAGAAGAAGGACCCTCAGCCTATGTTGATCAAGCGATTTCACTACTGAAAGTATCTAGAGTAGACCATGGAAATCATGCTCTTGATAATCCGAAATTAGTATGTGTATTAGCACGAAAACATCTCCCATTAACAGTCTGTCCACTTTCAAATTTAAAATTACAAGTAGTCAAAGATCTTCGAAAACACCCACTTAGAAAGATGATGAATTCAGGATTGTTAGTCACAATAAATTCAGATGATCCTGCTTATTTTGGTGGATATGTTGATGAAAATTACCAAATAATGACGAACATGCTTGGTTTGACAAAAAAAGAATTGGTCGAACTTGCAAAAAATTCATTTAAAGCATCATTCTTAACACAAACAAAGAAAAAATATTTTATGCGCCTTGTTGATTTGTATGTGAGATAATTTGGTGAATATTAGGTCATAAAATAAAATTCACCAAATAAATGGAATCAACCTATAACGAGTTTTTTGACAGAATTTTTTATAACCAGCTAAATCACGCAGAAGAATTTTTTCTTCATTAAAAATTCGGTAAACTAGAAGAGGTATCATTAGTAAGAATATAGGCAAAGCAAAATAGGATCCAAGAGCAATGGGAGTTGCTAAAAACATAACGAGTACACCGACATACATAGGATGCCTTACAATGGAATATGGCCCAGTTATGATAACTTTTTGGCCTTTTTCAACTTCAACTGTGCGTGATGCATAATGGTTTTCTTTAAACACTAGAAAAATTAGTATGTAACCAATAACAACAAATGCTTCTGCAACAAGCACGAATTCTGATGGGATGCTTGACCACCCAAAACGACGATCAAAACCTGGAATAAGAAAACCAATTAAGAAAATAACACCAGATAGTTTTACGATTAATTTTTGCTCAATCTCTTTTTCTTTCATTTTCATTCTTCGTTCTAAAAATTTAGGATCGCGTCCTAAGAAATAGGAACTAACGAAAAAGGCAGGCACAAATAGTATGAATAGGTATACCCACGCCTGCCAATAATCGATTGTGCCAGCAGGTACGAAAAAGAAAAGGCCAAGTGCTATTACCCCTATAAGATATAATAACAAGACATTTGTCTTCAGTGCAGATAATTGCATAATCTCATTTGAGGTTTTTAGTATAAAAAACTATATTAAAAAAGAAATGCCAGTAGGAGACTATTTTTCTAACTTTTCTAGCGCCAGACCAGCGACTATTACACTCACAAAACCAAATAGTGTCCATGAGCCAACCATAAGTAAAGAAAATGAAAAACTACTGACGTTAACTATAAATGAGGGCACTGCCATTAAAATACCTAAGACAACTCCAAAATCAATTCCGTTTTTCCATGATTTTTTAGTTCTAATCCACAAATAAGTAAGTATTACTCCAAGTACAACTGGATAGAGGAAAAACAGCGACATTATTGGGTCAGTCCATGGTCTAAATACAGGATTGACATATTCCGATTGTAGTGTGGGAAAAATAATATTGAATACGGCACTAAGCAACGTATTACACATGAGAAGGAGTAGGCCTATAAAAACAGCCAAGAGATATTTGTTTTTCATAAAAAAATATCTATAAAAAAATTATTAAGCCCTTGCCATTTTTGATGGACCAGAAATAGTAGATTGAATTGGCCTTCCAGCTGCAAGCCATTTAGGCCCTTCGTACTTGGAATTTGCGTGATGAATGCCTCTGACAACTGAGCTCAACGTATGCCCCTCACCAAGTTGAGTAACGTTTCCATGTCTAAAACCAAAAACATCAGCTGCAAGCCTATCAGTATGACTATCACCAAAGCTTACAACATGCTCAAATCGTCTTTTACCTGAGATTGCTTCCAAGATATGTTCCTCTGTAATACCAAGAGTTGCAAGCATATGATACATCCCAATGACTTTGCCGTATGCATCACTATCAATAGCATCTGGATGAGAACTAAAAACAGCACGAAATATATGGGAGGGTAAACTATCATGTGATGTTGATGGTGCAGTGAATAAGTGAGTAGGAATCCCTGCTTGATCAAGAAATTGAACAGCTGCAGCATGAGTATGGTTAGATGCTAAAAACAACTTCATTGTGTGTTGAGCTTCGGCTAGAGCATCAGGTAAACAGTTAGTCACAGGCACTAACCCGGCATCTACGCCACGCATGATTAAAGTATCATTTACGTCAAGGGCCAGTACTTCTGCTGGCATATTAAGTATATTTTTCATAGTATCACTGATGGGTAGGTCTAACTACATAAGTACTAATTTATCTGAACTAAAGTATTTAAGTATATATGTTATTTCTAATTGGGTTTTGTGAGTATATTTTGATATGATAACTGACAGATATAAAATCATTTTCATAGAAGATAAGTGAAGTGAGTTTATGACTGATTTGAAACGCACACCATTATACACTGCCCATAGTGCTTTGGGAGCAAAATTAGTTGATTTTGGTGGTTGGGAGATGCCAGTACAGTATACTGGAATTTTAGAAGAACATAATGCAGTGCGAAATGCAGTTGGAATTTTTGATGTTTCACATATGGGCGAAGTTACAGCTAAAGGACCGAATGCTCTGAAATTTATTCAGAATTTAGTTACCAACGACGTTGGTAAGGCCGTAGATGGCCAGTGCGTATACTCACCAATGTGTAATGAAAATGCTGGAATTGTAGATGATTTGTTAGTGTATAGAAAAGCTGCAGATAACATTTACATAGTAGTGAATGCATCTAACACGGATAAGGACTTTGCATGGATGCAAAAGAATAGTATGGGAGCCGAACTTGAAAATATTAGTGAAAAAACCGGAGAGATTGCACTTCAAGGCCCAAAAGCACAAGTAACTTTACAAAAAATAACTGATTTTGATCTTAGCACAATAAAATTCTTTAGATTTGCAGAGATAATAGTAGCATCAGCAACTGCTCTTGTATCAAGAACTGGATATACTGGTGAAGATGGGTTTGAGATATATGCAGCTGCTGAGGATATGGAAAAGATATGGAATGCGCTTATGGACGCAGGAAAAGAATTTAGTATAAAACCATGTGGACTTGGTGCAAGAGATACATTACGGCTTGAGGCAGGGCTTATGCTTTATGGTAATGATATCACTGATGATGTTACACCATATGAAGCACCACTTAGATGGACAGTTAAACCAGATAAGGGAGATTTTATCGGCAAACAAAAATTACTCGCAACACCACCAAAACGCAAAATTGTTGGTTTTGAATTATTAGAAAAAGCAGTACCAAGACATGGAAATGACGTTTTTGTTAATGGAGAGAAATTTGATTTGGTTACAAGTGGTACGTTTTCACCGTCGTTAAAAAAACCGATTGGTTTTTGTTTTGTACCGGCAGATATAACTGACGATTCAAAAGTTGAAATAAAAATTCGCGATAAATTTTATCCAGCAAAGACCTGCAGCCATCGATTTTACAAAAGACTATAATATATTCTTTATATTAAAATTCTGAGAGTTGGGAGCTATGAAATTTACTAAGGAACACGAATGGGTAAATATAAAGGGAGAAGTTGCCTTTGTTGGCATTAGTGATTACGCACAAAAAGCACTTGGAGATATTGTTTCTCTTGACCTACCAAAAGTAGGGAGCACTGTAAAACAAGGCCAATCACTTGGTGTTGTTGATAGTATGAAAGCAAGCAGCGAGATATATTCTCCCCTTTCTGGTGAAGTCCTAGAGGTAAACAACGAATTAGACGCAAATCCACAATGGGTAAATGAATCACCACAAGAAAAAGGGTGGATGGCAAAACTCAAACCAACTAATGTAAGTGAATTGGATGGTTTAATGAGTGAAGAAGAATATAAAAAATATCTCGAAGGCTTGAGTAAATGAATTTTATTCCACAAACAGATGACGATAGGAAGCAGATGTTGGCACGCATCGGGGTTTCTAGTTTGGATGAATTAGTTGCTGCCATGAAACCAAAACTTGGGAGAGAATTAAATCTACCAAAAGCACTTAGCGAACTGGAACTTACTAAACATGTGAAATTTTTGGCTGATAAAAATGTTATTTTGAAAAACTTCCGTGGTGCTGGTGCGTATCATCACTATATACCTTCTGCAGTAAATCATATGCTATTGAGAGGAGAATTTTTCACAGCATACACACCGTACCAGCCTGAAGTCAGTCAAGGAACTTTACAAGCGATATACGAATTCCAAACTATGATCTCTCAGCTGACGGGAATGGATGCTGCAAATGCCAGTATGTATGATTGCGCAACTGCTATTGCAGAAGCTGCAATCTTAAGTAGAGCGGCTAATGGACGTAAAGAAATTGTACTTGTTGGAGAGATAAATCCGCAATATAAAACAACACTTGAGACTTATGCAAAGGCAGGAGATTTTGGGATTAAATATGGCACAAATGATATAAGTCAGGAAACTTCTTGTGTTGTTGTTCAGAATCCAGATTATCATGGAAGTGTTCAGGATTTGAGTGAATTGGAGAAAAAAACTCATGCTGCAGGTGCTTTGTTTGTTGTGGTTATATCTGATCCAACTAGTTTAGCAGTACTAAAACCGCCAGGCGAATTTAATGCTGATGTGGTTGTTGGAGAATTACAAGCATTTGGAAACCCTATGAGTTTTGGAGGACCAACCGGAGGGTTTATGGCAGTCAAGACTGAATTTGTAAAAAAAATTCCTGGAAGATTATGTGGAATGAGTGTTGATACAAGAGGACAAAAAGCGTTTATTTTAACACTACAGGCAAGAGAACAACACATCAAAAGAGAGAGAGCAACAAGTAATATATGTTCAAATCAAGGATTAAACGCATTAGCTGCAGTCATATATCTTTCGTTGCTTGGATCAACAGGCTTACGGCAAGTTGCAGGGCTCTCTTGTAAACAGGCCCATGAATTACAAAGACAACTTATTGGGATTGGATTTGCACCTGAGAACCAACAATTCTACAATGAATTTGTTGTAACTAGTCCAGTTGATGTGAAAAAACTAAATGACACATTATTAGAAAATGGATTTTTGGGCGGGGTAGATCTTGGAAACAATAGATGGCTTTTGTGTTGTACTGAGATGCTTAGTCAAGATGACTTAACTGAATTTCTAAATGTGGTGAAATCATGTCTATGAAACTAATATTTGAACTGAATAGTAAGACAACTGATCACGTGCCAGTGGAACACATAGACATAAATTTACCAAAGGAACTTTTACGAACTGAATTACCAATTCCAAATGTAAGTGAAGTAGATGTAGTAAGGCATTTTACAGGATTATCTCGTAAAAATTATGGTGTTGACACAGGATTCTACCCCCTTGGTAGTTGCACAATGAAATATAATCCAAAAATAAATGAAGATTTGTGCCGTTTGGCGGGATTTGCTGAACTTCACCCACTTACACCTGAAACTCATGTGCAGGGAGCCCTTCAACTTATTTATGAACTTGAAAAATATCTTTGTGAGATTACTGGATTTGCTGCATTTAGTCTCCAACCAGCAGCAGGAGCGCATGGCGAACTTGCCTGTTGTATGATAGCAAAAAAACATTTCGAAGGAAAACGAAATAAGGTAGTA
This sequence comes from Microcaldota archaeon, assembly GCA_043816005.1. Classification (GTDB taxonomy): domain Archaea; phylum Micrarchaeota; class Micrarchaeia; order Anstonellales; family Bilamarchaeaceae; genus Bilamarchaeum. Next base: position 4,710 of record JBDRIM010000046.1, on the reverse strand, counting down.
TTGCCAGATAGCGCTCATGGTACTAATCCTGCAAGTGCCGCAATGTGTGGTTTTGAAGTAGTTGAGATAAAAAGCAATAATAGGGGGGATGTTGACCTTGAAGAACTGAAAAAAGCAGTTGACAGTAACACTGCTTTAGTAATGATCACAAACCCAAGTACTCTTGGTTTATTCGACGAGAATATTCAAAAAATTGCAGAGATAGTTCATGCTGCTGGTGCATTATTGTATTGTGATGGTGCAAATCTAAATGCAATGATGGGAATTACCAGGCCTCATGATCAAGGCTTTGATATGATGCATATTAACCTCCACAAAACTTTTTCTACACCACATGGTGGTGGAGGACCAGGATCTGGACCTATTGGTGTGTCAAAAGAACTTGAGAAATATTTACCTAACCCAAGAGTGGTTGAAAATAATGGGATTTATTCATTTAATTATGATAACAACTCAATTGGTAAAGTCAAAGCTTTTTGGGGTAATTTTGGGGTTATTGTGCGTGCATATGCATATATAAGAAGTCAGGGACCGGGATTGCGAAATGTCTCTGAAACAGCAGTTTTAAATGCAAATTATCTCATGGTTCTTTTGAAGGAGGATTATGAATTACCATATGATAGAATATGTTGTCATGAGTTTGTACTCTCTGCAAGTAAACAGATGGAATATGGAGTGCATACTATGGATATTGCAAAACAACTTCTGGATTATGGCTATCATGCACCGACAATATATTTTCCATTAATAGTAAAGGAAGCGATTATGATTGAGCCTAATGAAACTGAAAGTAAAGCAACTTTAGATGCTTTTGTAGAGACAATGAAAAAAATTGCAACTGAATCAAAAACTAATCCAGAAAAATTACACAACGCCCCAGTAAACACCCCCGTGGGAAGAGTAGATGGTGTTCTTGCTGCAAGAAAACCAAATCTTAGATGGCAATCTGAATAAATAAAGGCGTAATAATGGTCTGTACATTACCACCATGGCTCAAAATACGTGCCCCTTCTGGCAAACAATTAGAACTTTTCAACAAAGTTTCTGACACATTAAAGATAAATGGACTTCACACGATTTGTGAATCCGGAAAATGCCCGAATAGAGGGGAATGTTGGAGTGTTGGAACTGCAACATTTTTGATAATGGGAAATGTTTGCACACGAGGATGTAGATTTTGCAACACTCCAACTGCTGTGAGGGGTCTTCCATTAGATAAAAATGAACCAAAAAAAATTGCAGCCGCAGTAAAAAATCTCAAACTAAAATATGTAGTGATAACTTCTGTTGATAGGGACGATCTTCCAGATCAAGGATCTGTACACATTGCAGAAACTATTTCTGCAATAAAAAAAAATAGTCCAGTTGTTGTTGAGGCACTTATACCAGACTTCAGAGGAGATAGAACAGCATTGGAACAAGTAGTAAAAACTGACTTGGATGTTTTGGGACATAATATTGAAGTTGTTAAAGAACTTCAAAAAATTGCAAGAGATAGAAGAGCGAATTATGAACAATCATTAACAGTTCTTGCAAATGCAAAAAAAATAAATTCAAAATTAATCACAAAATCTTCAATTATGGTTGGTCTTGGTGAAACTCAAGAACAAATTGAACAAGCAATGGATGATGTACTACTGGCAAACGTAGACATTTTGACTATTGGACAGTATTTGAGACCAAGTAAAATTTGCCTCCCAGTAAAAGAGTATGTAACACCGGAACGGTTTTTAGAATTTGAAAAAATTGGGATGAAAAAAGGATTTGGTGCAGTAATTTCTGGACCGTTTGTCCGTAGTTCTTATAAGGCAGCTGAGCTAATTGCAAAAAATTTAATCAAGAAGAGGAAATGACATGGTTTATGATGTGGTTATTATCGGTGGAGGCCCGGGCGGATATAGTTGTGCCATAAGAGCATCACAGCTGGGTTTGAAGACAATAGTAATAGAAAAAGAAAATATGGGTGGGGTGTGTGCCAATGTTGGATGCATTCCAACAAAATCACTTGCGAACTCGGCAGAATTAGCAAGAAAAATAAAAACTGCGAATTCATCAGGCATAAAAATTGGACATGTTGAATTTGATTTTTTGGCTGCAGTAAAAAAGGCAAGAACTGCAGCATCTATTGTTTCACAGGGAGTAAAATTACTTTTGAAAAATGATGGAATAGAAATGGTTCATGGCGAAGCAATAATTGAAACGCCAACTATTGTCAAAGTTGGGGAACAAAAATTTGAGACAAAAAATATTGTTATTGCAACTGGAGGCCTGCCATTTAATTTGCCAGGAGTAGAGTTTGGGGGGAAAATCATTTCTGGAGAAGAATTAGTTCACCTTGAAACTGTACCAAAATCAGTAGTTATTATTGGCGGTGGAGTGGAAGGAGTAGAATACGCAGCAATATTGAGTTCATTTGGCATTGACGTCATTGTAATAGAAATGTTTGAACGACTAATAAGTTTGGTAGATAAAGAAGCATCAGAAGTCGTAACAAAAAGCCTTGTTGGTCTTGGTGTCAAAGTTTTAACAGGAACCAAAGTTGAAAAAATTGAAGAGGGGATTGTCTTTGCAGCTGGCCAGAGATATGATGCAGATTTAGTCATAGTAGCGATTGGCAAACGAGCAAATATTGGAGAGGATGTAAAAAAATTAGGTTTGGTAACAACAAAAAAAGGAATTGGAATTGATTCGCATCTTAGAACTAATATTTCAAATATTTACGCCGTTGGTGATGTTGTCGGTGGAGGACTAGCCCATGTAGCAAGTGAACAGGGGATAATTGCTGCAGAAAACATTGCCGGATTGAACTCGGAATATGGAGGAATGGTACCTTCATGTATTTTTACTGCACCGGAAATTGCAATGGTTGGGGATACCTCGGGTATAGATGCGAACGTGGGAACGTTTCCATTTGCTGCGTTGGGCAGAGCAACTGCCTCTGGTGAAAGAACAGGTTTTGTCAAAGTCTTTATCAAAGATGAGATAGTAATTGGAACTGTTATCGCTGGACCGCATGCAAGTGACCTTATAGCTGAAGCAGCATTGGCAGTAAAGCTTAAGGCATCTGTTGAAATAATTTCAAAAACTATCCACGCCCATCCGACTTTTCCTGAAGCATTTCAGGAAGCAGTGAGAGCTGCAGATGGAAGTGCAATTCATTTAGTGAAAAAATAGAGGGATTTAACACTTAAAAAACAACCAAAACTATCCTGGGCGCTCTGTTGACCCTTCACGTATCGAGGCATCTAGTTGAGCTTGTTTGGATGCCATGATATAGTATAACATTGCCTCACCATTGTTGAATACTTTTATTTGAGTAATATCGCCACCAGCAGCACGGATATGTTTAGTTCCTCGTTGTAATATTGAAGAAAATGCAGCTGGAGTAACCTGGGTTGTTAATAGACTAACTAAAACGTTTGTAACCTGCCCTCTTCCCGTGGATGTATTACTAAAAAACCTCACTTGAGTATTTGGATTTGAATAAATATACTCAGGAACGCTTCCTGCGCTTCCACAACTTCCAGGAATGAAAACATATCTTCCTTTTCGATTACCAAAAATACTAGGTGGCATGTTTCCTTGAAGACTATAACTATGCCCACGGAAGGTTATAACCCCAGTTTCATGTGCAGCAATCCAGTTTGTAATAAAATTAACGTTTGTTTCGTCTTCTTTTCCCATAAATAAGACTACTCGCGTAGTGGAATTCTCAAATATCAATTCGCCATTAGGTCCTTTTTTAGGTGCAGTTCCGAATTGTTTCTGGAACCAATCTTTACTCGCACCCCAGTGGTATACTTCAGTATCCGCCTTATCAAAAATCTGAACAACCGTAACTTTTCCGTCTCTACCCCTATAATCTTTTCTATCATAAGTTGCTGCATCTGCTACACTCTCCAAAAGTTGATCCCCATGAGAATTGCCAGTTAGCATAAATTGCACATATGTAAGAGCAGCAATAATACTCGTCTGATTAGAAGTGGGATTTTTAAGGATAGATAGTTCTTGAACACGTCGCTCTATTTCCCCCTTAATCTGTGGGGTATATTTACTCAATGCACTAATCCCATTTGCCATGGAATAATAGTATTTTTCATCAAAAACATCTGCATAAATCCCAGTTTTATTTTCTTGTGATCCTATGATCGTATGCACAATAAGTTGTGTGTCAGGTTCTTGATTTTCCTTAGAAATAAAGTCACCTATCCTATCATATGTGACTGCTCTGAAAACAAAATTCCGCAATTGTTCATCGTTTAGTCCATATGTATCTTTAAAATGAGCAATACCTTTTTCACCCAACATTTTTTTCAGTCTATCAAATAAAAGATGGTTTGAAGAGGTATAAAAAAATTCAGGATTAGAACACAATAAACCAACAACTTCTTCATTTGTAAGTGATTCTAAATATACTAATCTTGCTGGAGTATCCTCATGGAGCTCATCAAGAAATCTACCGAGCTCAATTGCCACATGATCATATTTCGAGATTGTAGCTACAATTGCACTTGATAATTGCACAACGCCAGACTTGAGCGACCCCATTATTTCATCTCGGATTTTTTCGTCACACTTAAATACTCCAATGAATAATGTGGGATGTTCAATGAATATTTTTCTGTACACATCATCTTGAATAAGTTCAAGTGCTGCTTCGGTGTCTCGTTTTGCAACTTGAGATAAATTAGTGAAATGTTTATGATATTG
>JBDRIM010000045.1:0-2994 GCA_043816005.1 Microcaldota archaeon | reverse complement strand
AGCAGCACGTGCTCTTCTCAAATCTTTATGGCTTGAATCAAGAATCATTTGATCATTTGTGTAAGCATGAATTGTACTCAAAAATCCTCTTTCAATGCCCCATTTTTCATCAATAACTTTTAAAGCCGGAGCAAGACCATTTGTTGTACACGAGGCAAGTGAAACAAGTTTCATATCATTATCAAGAATATGGTCATTAACTCCAGGGACAATTGTGGCGTCAACCTCGTCCTTTGCTGGGGCACTAATAACCACCTTTTTTGCACCTGCTTTAATATGTTTTTCTACTTCATCACGATGACGAAATTTGCCAGTACTTTCAACAACAACGTCAATTTCTAATTCCTTCCAAGGAAGCTTAAGTGGGTCCGTTTCAGTTATCCATTTAATGCGATGATCATTTACAACTAAGTCTCCTTCCTTTACTTCTACCTTGCCTTCGAATTGGCCCATTGCTGAGTCATATTTGAATAAATGAGCGTGGGTTTCAACAGGACTGCGAGTATTAATTGCAACAACATCAAACTCCTTTCCCAAAACTCCTTGAGCAATTGCTGCCCTCAGGAACATTTTTCCTATTCTACCAAATCCGCTTATAGCTACTTTCATAATAAACACCTAAACAAAGTTGCTAGATTTGAACGATAGTTCAAATTGATAGCATCTTTCATAACAAAACCCACTTTAACTAGGAATGAGGCGAATATGTAATATACAATTATATTTTTATTAGTATAACCTACGAAAATTAAAAAAAAGAAAATAAAAAATAAGGAACTATGCACATCTTCCAACAAAAGGTTTATCTCCTGGTTGGACTAAGTTTGTAGATATTCCTTTAGCGTATTTGATAGTTACGTCTCCATATTCGTATGGGGTTCCTGCTACACCACAAGTAGATGAAAGGGTTAATGTTACTAGTTGTTCTTGGCCAACATTGAATGTTGTGTTGGTTGTATATTCATTAAATCCAGTACCTGTAATGCTGGTAACTGTCAACTTTTGAGGATCCATATTTTTTACAGTTAAGGTTAAACTTGTGCCTGTTGCAGTGTATTCAGTAACTGCAAGTGGAGAGGATGATTCCCAATAACTCTTACTTCCTGTTTCCAAAATTGTTGCTGCTCCACTTGATTGGCTGCTTACGAGGTAAACAACAACAAGAGCAATAACTAAAACTACGGCAAGTATAACCAGATATTCTGTAGAAACTTGACCTTTTTTATTAAGCATTCTATATCACCGAGGAACTATCTTTGATTAAGAATATAAATATTTCTATTTTGAATTTTTGGCAAAACTTTGAAATTTCTTATTCTTTTTGGATGTCTTGTCTACTACAAACCTTTCCAAGAGTGTCAAAAACAGAAACATCAAACTCCCTTTGAGCACAATCAAATAGCTCTGGTTCAACATTGTCAAATTGTTTTTCAATTCCTGAATCCGTTTGTGTTTCTATCATCATCCAGTCGCATTCTGTTGCATTTCTAAGTTCATTTTCACATTGTGCATAAACTGCCATTTGTTTGTATACTGTTGTGTATGTTCCGCACGATTCATCCATACTTTCTGATCTAAACCTATCTCCCCAGATATAAAGTTTAACTTGATCATCAACATCACAAACTATTTTTTTATTCATTTTTTTTAGTTCACTGAATGTTTTTCCAGTTATTCGTTCTTCATCATCTTTTTCTGTTACATTTGATATATTTTTATTTTCAACAGAAGTGATGTTTTCCTGTATACTTTTTTGTGGAGTAGTCTGATTAACAAAAATAAGTGTAATCAAAACTCCAAGTGCAAAAGCAATTAGAACAAACAGAAAGGTGTTTTTTTCCATGTTGTAATTAAAACACAAAACTATTAAAACACAAAAGCCGAATCTTCTCTGTCGGTATTTTTATGAGAAAAGGCCAGGTTAGTACGGAATTTTTAATCATACTCTCAATCATGTCTCTGCTTCTTCTAGTTGTCATCTATCTGGTGCAAGAACAAAAAACAGGAATAGAAAGGATCAAGTCTCAAAATGATGCTGACAATTCTGTTTCACAAATAGGTTCTGCTGCAAGTGATGTATATTCTCAAGGTGAAGGTGCAAGGAGAAGGATATTTATACAAATTCCTGCAGGTTATGATTTTGAAAAATCTTCTGTTGGCAACAATCTTATCAACATTAATGTTGATGGTACTGATCATGCAATTGCAACTGATTTTGAGGTAAGAGGCTCACTTCCAACAACCTATGGAGGGCACTGGGTGTGGGCAATTTCAGAAGGAAATAAAGTTAGAATCGGTTCAGTTATGTTTACAGTTGACAGGCAGTCTATTTATGTTTTAATGGACAAAGGAGCACAAGAAATTGAGCAAATTACGATTCAAAATGTTTATGGCAAACAAATTAACGGAACAATAAGTTTATCCTGGGAAGAAACCAATGTGACTACTCAAATAGACACAAACCCATTTACTTTAAATGATGAGGAAACACAAGAGGTGCAAATCACATTTACTTCAAGTCAATTAGCAGGACTCTATTCTGGGGCTCTTATCATTGATGCAAGTTCTGAGAATATTACAGAACGTCTTACTGTTCCAATTGCTGTTGAGATTTCATCAGGAGACCTTCCTCCTCCTTTAACTATTGAGCCAGATTCATGGATTGAGAATGTAACAAATTCAACTGCATATGAAAAACAATTTCAGATTTGTACAAATTCTCAAACCTCATTGTCTGCAGTTACTTTTGCACCCTCCCCAGCAACACCTGGTGATTGGGTTGGAAATACTGGTGCACTTGGTGCAATGGCTCCTGGAACTTGTTTAGATCGAACATTTAGTTTAACTGTTCCAAATTCTACAATTCCTGGAATCTATACTGGTTTTATCGTTGGAAATGGGAGCGAACAAGCCTCTGATTCAATAAACCTTGTTTTCACTGTTCAAGCAAGTGAGCTTGATACAGAAGGACCAATCGTTAGTGGTATTTATCAC
>JBDRIM010000044.1:0-3109 GCA_043816005.1 Microcaldota archaeon | reverse complement strand
TTTCCTTTTGGATGATCTTCAAAATCAAGCAGATGGTGTTTATGCTTTGCTTTCAGTAGTGCAAGGTGACAATACTGTAGCACAACTTAAAATCAAAGAAGGCAGCATTGCAATGGTATCTATTGATGATCAAACATTTGTTGTCAACGTAAAACAGGTTGCAGCTGGATATACATTCGGTGCAAAATGGGCTGATATAGAAGTTTCTTATTGCAATCCAGAATAATTTTTTTCTTTACTTTTCTTCGTCTAAAATTACTCTTTCTCCAGGTAAAGGTGCAAGTGCATCAAAACCATGCTCGTCTTCCAATTCTTTTGCAAATTCTTCTGGTTTATCACCATGCACCAACAATACTTTTTCAGGATTTGCTTTCTTAATAAATTCAATAAGTTCCGAACGTCCAGCATGGGCTGATAGATCAAGATATTCAACTGGCAGATCTACTTGCAATTGCTCGCCATTTTGGGTGATGTAGCCATGGTTGAGAAGGGTATTTCCATTTGTTCCTTCCACGCAATATCCAGTCATAAGTATCTTGGAATTGCTGTTCACATTAAACATATAATTCAATACTGGTCCGCCATTTAGCATTCCAGAAGTTGTTATTATGACTGAAGGTTCTCTTGTCGCTGCTTTTTTATCAGGGATTCCATTAACTAAATTTACACTTCTCACTGCTTTTTTGAATTTTTCTGGGCTTTTAATATAATTTGGATATTGCATGTATATTCTAGTTATCTCCTTTCCCATACCATCGACGTAAACCGGAATATTCATATCATAATTCCTTATTAGTGCAATTAATTCCTGTGTTCTTCCCAAGGCAAAGGACGGAAGAAGAGCAGTTCCACCACTTTCTAAAGTGTCGTATATTTCCTCCATCAATCTTTCTTCAACTTCCTTGCGCGGAGGATGCTCTTTTTTTGCATAAGTGCTCTCTATCATAAGAGTATCAACGCTGTCGATATGGGAAGCGCCCTTATGCATCATAGTTTCTTCACATTTGAAGTCACCGGTGTAAAAGAAAGTCTTTCCATTATATTCAATATCAACCATCGCAGCCCCGCTTATATGTCCGGCATCAAAAAGCTCTATTCTAGTTTGCCCTGTTTGGATTGGTTTTTTGTAAAGAAGTGGATTCCAATATTTTAGGGCTTTGTTCAAATGGCCAAGTCTGTAAGGTAGTCCATCACCCATTATCTTCATTGAATCAAGCCAGAGAACTTCAGTTATTTCTTTTGTTGGTGGTGTAGAATACCAATGTACTTTATTATCTCTGTAAAGTGCAGGAATGCATCCACTATGGTCAAGATGTGCATGAGATAGTATGGCAAGATCAGGTTTCAAATTTTCTTCAAGCGGAAATTTTGGCACTCCTGTTTGATCAAAAATCTTTATCCCATAGTCTATCATTATATTTTTATCAGTATGGAGCATGAAAGCACTTCGTCCGACTTCCCTAGATGCTCCTAAGCAGTCGACGAAAAATTCCATAGCATAACTGTACATAGAAGGTTTTAATATATTCCCGCGGTTATTCGATTTCTAGGTAAAACCATGCAGGGTATTGATATGATTGACTTTGGTATAGTGCTGTTATTCGCAGCATTAGCAGGTATAGTCTCAGTCAGATTCAAATTTCCACCTGTTGTAGGTCTACTTTTTGCAGGAATGATAATTGGACCAAATTTGCTTAATTTTGTCAACCCACCAACTATAGAACTTATTGCAGAAGTCGGTGCTATTTTGCTTCTTTTTATGGTTGGAGTTGAATTTAGTGTTGCTAAATTATTTTCAACAGGTCTTAGGGCCGTTCTAAGCGGGTTTTTGCTCATCCTTCTTACATTCACTATAATGCATGAAATATCAATCTTACTTGGTTTCGATCAAATCACGGCACTATTCCTTGCATCTGTTTTCTCAATGAGTAGTACTGCGATTATGATGAAACTATTGGAGCAGAAAAAATTACTAAATCATACTGAAATTCCTCTTCTAGTTACAATCCTTATTATAGAAGACATAGTCGCAGTATTCCTACTGACTTTCTTTTCTAATATGAAAAATGGAGCGTATGACCCTGAAAATATCTTTGGTGCAATTCTGATCTCCTTAGGAATACTTATCTTCAGTTATTTTATCCTCCTGCAGGTAATCAGAAAATTATCTGTAATCTTTTTCCGTTATCAAACTGAGGATACACTTATCCTCTTTTCACTTGCTCTTGGCCTTGGAATGAGTTCTCTTGCTGCATTACTAAATCTTTCTCCAGCTATCGGTGCATTTCTTGCAGGGAGTGTTGTTGCTGGACTTCCCAACGGAAAGGATTTTGAAAATTCCATTAGGCCGTTTAGTGTTGTTTTCTCATCATTCTTTTTCCTGTCTATAGGGATGCTTATTGACCCATCTGCTCTCTTTGCATCGTTGGATGTCACACTCATATTAGTTTTCAGTTTTCTCATCACTGTTTTTCTTGCAACAACATTTGCATTTTATCTTATCAGTTCAAGTGGAAGATCATCTATCTTTGCAGGACTTGCAATGCTGCCCTTGGGTGAGTTCTCTCTATTAATTGCAAAAGAAAGTATAGGCGTCATTCAACTTAATCTTGTTAGTATTGTTTCAATAGGGGTTTTGATAAGTTCTATCGTATGTTCACTGAGCCTAAGGAAAAGTGATGCTATTTATCATTTTCTGAAGCAAAAAATGCCTCATACGCTTCTTGACACCCTAAAAAATGCATCCGGATATTTTAGGAATGTTATGACTGCGTTCGAATCTCGAGGTTACTTCCATACAAAATTCGTTTCAGAAATATACTCTGTTAGGTGGGATATCGTTTACATCACTGCGTCTGTTTTGATATTCTGGTTTTCACGTTCATATCTTCAATTTGTCATTTTGTTAAGCGACTTTGAGATCCAGGCAGATCATCTTTTGTTTCTATTTCTTGCCTTACTACTTATATTACCTAGTTATAGACTTCTTTCGTCTACAAAACGTCTTCTTGATGCACTGTCTGTAGTTTTTTCCCAGACAACTGCATCAGCCAAAAAGGGCCATATCATCCGTAATCTTACTATCTCCGCACTGTTTTTCCTGGTCTTT
>JBDRIM010000043.1:0-14190 GCA_043816005.1 Microcaldota archaeon | reverse complement strand
ATCAAGTTCAAGATAGTTGTTTGCAACCAAGTAAATTATGTCATTTTTGTTCAATTCCATTCTATTGTCGTTTAAGAATTCAGTTGAAATCGAATTCATATAATTATCCAGTTCTGTTTCTCCTTTTACTGAATCACAACTTTCATTATTAGTGAGTGGATATCTGATGCACAATATTGTATCATTAGTAAGGAAATAAGCCTTTTTGATGGATAGTGGATTTTCTATTACAATACTTCCATTCGCTCCATTTTTTTCTACAACATATCCTGTTGCATATCCATCTGAAATTTTAGTATATTCTAATACGTAGTTACTTTCTCCTTTTCCAAACATAATTCCTTTGATGAGCAAGCCCTCTACTGGTTTCGTATCAACAACAGGTACTACTGGTTTCTCTGTTGTTATTGCAAGATAAACTGCCACTATAACCAATATTGCAACTATCATAAGTACTATTCTTTGATATTCCATCTAATCACCAATAACCATAAACTCTAGGAAATAACCATTATTAAATGTAATCATGAATGCTAACTATGGATTTTGTACCTAAAAAAATTTTCTTTACTAAAGGAGTTGGAAAAAGTACTGAGTATCTTACATCTTTCGAATTCGCATTGCGTGATGCTGGTATTGCACCATACAATCTTGTCACGGTTTCGAGCATTTTTCCACCACAGGCAAAAATTGTCTCTCGGAAAGAGGGGCTCAAATTTCTGAAACCAGGACAGGTTGTGTTTGTTGTTATGTCACGTATCTCTACTAACGAACCAAATCGTTTGCTATCTGCATCAGTTGGTTGTGCAATTCCTGCAAAGAAAAATCTTTATGGTTATCTTAGTGAACATCATTCATATGGACAGACAGAAGAAAAAACTGGCGACTATGCAGAAGATCTTGCAGCGTCAATGCTTGCATCAACACTAGGTATTGAATTTGATTCTGAAAAAGCATGGAATGAGAGAGAACAATATTTTAAGATGAGCAGACAGATCGTTCGCACAACTAATGTTACACAATCTGCAGTTTGTGATAAAAATGGTAATTGGACTTCTGTGATAGCTGCTGCGGTCTTAATATTATAATATTAATAACTATGTGCTATAAGAATGATACATTGGTGATACTATGGGATTTTTAGACTCAATTCTCGGAAATGATAAATCATATGAACCAGTAGCAAAACCTACTTCAAATCCTTTCAATACATCAATTTCATTTGTACCTCTTCGTCTTTCCGCACACAATAAAAGTTCAGTTGACCTTGTTGTTAAGGTGAAAAATACGTCAAGTTCCCCTCAACTTGTTTCAGTTGATGCTCTTCTTCCAAAAGATGCAATGCTCGGTTTCGATCCTGCATGCATAAACAAAGCAGCAGAAAAAAGGGTAGGTGAACTTCAACCTGGCGATACGAAAGAAATCAACATTACATTATGGTCGAATAGTCAGACTAAACAAGGGACATATGCTATTGAAGTTTCAGTATTTGCTCACTACATCAGTTATGATAAGGTGCTTAGCTACGTCAAGAAAAATGTATCTATTCGTGCTGTTTAGTCTTCTAAATAGTTCCTTAACTCATCAATTGTATTTGCTATTTTCATTCCTTTTTCTGTGAGCTTTACTATTCTCTTTTTTCCCTTAGCTTCTATCAACACAACCCCGTTTTTTTGTAATAGCGTCATTAGTTTTGTGACGTACACATAAGTAGTGTCAGTATTCTTAGCTAGTTTTGATAAATGCCAACTGCTTTCGCTATCACGAAGTGTCAACATGATCCTACATGGCTTTGGTCGAGCGAAAATTGCAAGCATGAGCCCCTATTTTACTGCGCTGCCTTTAAAAGCTATCATTTTCGACGTGTTACAGAAGATAGCTTTATAAAATCTCTCTCAGTAGACGTCATAGAAGTTATTTATCGCTCCCGTGTGGGGGCTTATAAGGTGACGAAATGGGAACAAAAATTGGATCTGAAAAAATATCGAGAGAGGATGGATATCTGTATTTTGTTGGTAAGGACGGTTTCGTTTGGGCAGCCCCAATGAAACACAACAAGAGAGGAAGAAAGAAAAAAGTAGGCGGTGAAAAGATTTCCAAGGAAAAAGGATTTATGTACTACCTTGGTAAGGACGGCTATGTCTACAAGGCAAAGTTGAAGAACTCCTAATTTCATCCTTTTTTATTTTCTTTTTATTTTATTTCGAGATTACGTTTGTTTCTATTCTCTTCTTTCGAAACCAAAAAATCTCCTATTGCCAGATAATCTATTTTTGTCGAAAGAAATGTTTTAACTGCGTCAGCAGGACTGCATACAATCGGTTCTCTTGAATTAAATGATGTGTTAAGCACAATCGGTACTCCTGTGAGTTTGTAAAACTCAGTTATAAGCTTGTGATATCGTGGGTTTGTTTTTTTGCTCACTAGTTGTATTCTAGATGTACCATCGATGTGGACAACCGCTGGGATGGTGCTTCGTTTTTCTGGAATTACATTATAGGTTGCAAGCATATATTTTGCAGGACTAAATAATCTATCGCCTACTACAAACAGTTTGTCAAACTCTTCTTCCAGAACACTTGGACAAAGTGGTCTGAATGGTTCCCTAAACTTTACTTTGGCATTAAGTTCTGAAACACTTTCTCGTTTGCGTGGGTCTGCGAGTATGCTTCTGTTGCCAAGTGCACGTGGTCCAATTTCTAACTTGCCCTGGAACCATGCAACTATGTTTCCTTCAGCAATCAATTTGGCAGTTCCCTGCTCGATAAACTTTTCTATGGAATATTTTAGACTATTTTTATCTAATACCTGTTTTATCTCATCATCGTCGAATGCAGGTCCAAGATAAGGACTTTCGAATACATAATTACGTGGCTTTCCAAGTATTTGGTTCCATATGAAGAATGCACCACCTATTGCAGTACCTGCATCATTTGCAGCAGGTTGAATAAAAATGTCCTCGAATAGTTGCTGTTGGATAAGTTTGCCATTTGCAAGACAGTTCAGTGCTACACCGCCGGCCATGCACAACCTATCACCCCCAAGTCTTCTTGTTTTCGAGGCAAGTGCAAAAATTATCTCTTCTGTTACCTCCTGAAGTGTTGCAGCTACGTCTGCATAGTCCTTTGTATCCAAATCTATTCCCTTTATTGGCTCGTTTCTTTTCTTTAGTCTGAATAATTCCTCTAATGCCGAATGATCATCAGTTCTGAATCTAAGTAATGCATCGTTGGTTTCAAACTTTTCTCCGGTCTTAACAAGCATTTTGAATTCTTTCCGGTATCTCACAGGATCACCATAAGTTGAAAGACCCATAACTTTTGCTGCATCATATCCGTCGAACCCTAGGAATGTGGAGATTTTTTCCCAGAGAAAACCCAAAGAATTCGAGTAATCCATGCAGAATTTTTTCTCAATTTTATTTCCTTGCCCAGAGTAAATGGTTGTTGATTCAAACTCGCCAATACCATCGATTACAAGGATCCCTGCCTTGTCAAATGGCGAAACAAAAAACGCACTTGCTGCATGGCAATCATGGTGTCCCAGGAAATGGAATTTACCTTCAAAACCTGCGTTTCTCAACAATCCTTCTACCTCCAAGTTCTTTTGGTAAAATAATTCCTCGCCTTCCTTTGTACCAAAATCACCTGGAGTGACTTGATAAGGGTGAACATGCGCAGTATTCTTTTCCAGGCGCTCTCTGGGATTTAAGGAATAACCTAGGTACTCTACGTCTTTTAGTGTAATTCCTGCTTCTTTCAAACAGTAGTTTATCGCATCCCATGGCAGCTGATTTGAATTATCTACTTTAGCTGGTTTTGTGTGTTTTATCCTGTTAAATCTTTCTTCTTCAACTGCAGCAATCAACTTTCCATCTACCAGAACGCATGCGGCTGATTCATGGTAAGCTGAATTAATCCCCAAAATGTAAATCGGTTTAGTCATTTTTTCACCCGTTACCTCTCATAGATCGGTCTAAAAGCGAAACCAAAACCTCAATCTTCTGTGTCAAGTTGAACTGTTCGATCTGTGCTTTTACTGATTCAAGTGGGTGTGTTGAATGTCCTTCTCCGGAAGTGGCTACAAAAACCTCTAACCCAAAATCTTTTACTAAAGAAATTACTGCTTCTGCAATGAACTCAGGTGACATATATGCTCCTGCAGTCACGCTAGTGGATTTAGTTTTGAAGTAAGGTTCCAAAGCTATGCGAAGGGGAATGCCATATTGTTTTTGGAGTATACCTAATCTGCGGCCGGTTTCCATCAAATCAGTCATTGCGTTTTCCCTGCTCATCTCCAACCCAGTTAGGATAAATGTCACTGGGATGGCTCCAACATTTACAATTCGCTCCACTGCAGCAAGATAATCTGCGGTTGTAAATCCTTTTCCTAAACTTTCTCTTAACGAATCATCAAAGGTTTCCAGACCAAGACCGATTTCAAGTTTTACTTGTCCAAGTATTTTTACGAACTCCACAAGACGATCGTCAACAAATTCTGGTCTTGATGGAATAAACACACTTTCGATGGAAAGCTTGGATAACAAATCCAGCATGGATCTCAATTCTTCTGTCCGTATCTGTTTCTGGTCTAGCATGGAACCTCCAGGTAGAAGTTCAATTCTCTTAGCTCCATTTTGTGCTGCCTTTGATATTATTGTTTCGAATGGTTCACCGTCTACTGCGGGGCTCCCTTTCCAGAATGCGCAAAACTTACATGGCTTTGGGGGTTTAGATCTCAAAGCATAACTACAGGGTCTGTGTGAATTCAGAACTACTAGGGCTCTTTTCGATTCTTGCCCATTTACTCTTGTAGGGCAGGTTTCGAAATACGTTACTTTCGGGAGTTTTTGGGGCTGAACAATCATAATATCACCTTCGTTTCTGTTGTTTTTTATTGTTAACTATGGACGCTCAAAACTAGTATTTAAATAAGTGTGGTATAATAGTATACCATATAAGAAATACTGGGATGAAAACACATGCTTGATCTTGAGGATTTGAAGGAACTTGGACTAAGTAGCGGTCAGGTTAAAGTATACTCTGCCATATTGGAACTCGGAACAGGCAGTCTAAATGCAATCCATGAAAAAACTGGTTTTGAACGGCGTGCAATTTACGACATCCTAAATAAACTAATCGAACGTGGTCTCATTTCTTATACTATAGAATCTGGAAAAAGGACCTATCAATGTGCCAATCCGAAAATTATAGGAGAAGAGATTGATAAGCAAAAATCTGCTCTCGAAGTACTAAGGGCAAAGCTTCCAAGTATATCACAAGCATACTCGCTTTCAAAACCCAAAATCCGTGCCGAAGTTTATCGAGGTAATAATGCAATGAGAACATTGCTTGAAGAAGCACTTGATTATCCTGCAACCTACTGGATCGGTGGTAATAGTGGTGTTGAAACCCAAACAGGTCCTGATATGAAAAGATGGTTCAAAAAATGGACTGAGAAACGAGTGGGGTACAAACGATTTATGTATGATTTGGTTGATTTTGGAACTTCTTTAGAAGACTTTCCTCCTAATGATGTCAAAAAACACAAAAAATATTTCTATAAATATTGCCAATTGCCGGAACAACTATGCTCACCAATGGTGATTATTATATTTGGTAATAAAGTTGCTCAAGTGCTTTGGAGCAAACAATCTTTTGCCTTTGTCCTGGAATCAGAGGAAATAAAAGAGAGTTTCCTAAAATATTTCCATTATTTCTGGAAAGACCCGTGGTAAGTCCAAATCCCCATATTTTTTAAACTAACCCCATCCAAATTGAATACAACTCGTTCTAGTTTTAATCGAGTTAAAGTCGGGATCAGCTATTCAAAACCAACTAGTGGTTCTGTACAGCTACTGACACAAAGGTGAAAAAATGCGTGTAGTAATATCTGAAAAATCTGGAAAAAGTTATCAGTTTGAGCTTCCTAAGGAAAAAGAAGCTAATATTGTTGGCAAGAAAATTGGCGATGAACTTGACGGTAATCTTATAGGTGCCGCAGGCTATGTTTTGAAATTTACTGGCGGAAGTGATGGAAGTGGTTTCCCAATGAAGGTTGAAATCGCTGGTCCAGCTAAGAAATTTACATTGACCACCAAGGGCGTTGGCTTCAAAACTCACCGTAATGGTGAAAGAAGAAGGAAATATGCACGTGGAAATACTTATTCTACTGAAATTGCACAAGTAAATACTATGGTAACAACTGCCGGTGCAACTCCACTCGAACAACTCTTTCCAAAAACAGATAAACCGGAGAAGAAATAATGCAAGCTGAAATGAACATAGGCATGCTTGGTCATGTTGACCATGGTAAAACTACTCTAACGAAAGCTATCACTGGCAAATGGACTGACACTCATAGCGAAGAACTTAAGCGTGGAATATCCATCAGGCTTGGTTATGCAGATTCTAGTATCTTCCACTGTGCAAAGTGCGATCTCTATATGACTACTGACAAATGTGGCAGTTGTAATGGAACAACCAAACTAGCACGTAAGGTTTCAATAGTTGATGCTCCAGGCCATGAGACGTTAATGACCATTGTGATTGCAGCAACAAGCATTCTCGATGGTGTATTATTTCTGATAGCTGCCAATGAGCCGTGCCCACAACCACAAACAATTGAACATCTTCTTGTTCTGAATTCAACAGGTATAAAAAATATCATAATTGTGCAGACAAAAGTAGATCTTGTATCAAAAGAAAAAGCATTAGAACATCATAAGCAGATAAAATCATTTCTCAAAGGTTCAACTGCTGAAAATGCACCTATAATACCAATATCTGCAAATTCTAATCTTAATATTGACATTTTATTACGAGAAATCATCAAAGTTATGGAAGTACCAAAACATGATGAAAGCGCACAATTGAGGATGTATGTCTCACGTTCATTCGACATAAACAGACCCGGTACTGAAATAAAAAACCTTAAAGGTGGCATACTTGGTGGTTCTATTGTTCAAGGTGCTTTGAAACTTGGAGATGAAATCGAGATAAAACCAGGAATTACTAAAAAAGATGGTGGGAAACCAATATCGATAACCTGTTCTGTTAAAAGTATGATGGAAGAAACCGAATCCCTAGAAGTTGCAAAGGCTGGCGGTCTTATCGCAGTTGCTACGACTCTTGATCCATCTCTTACAAAATCAGATTCACTTGTTGGTTCTGTGGTCGGTAGAAAAGGCGAAGTTCCTGATCCAATTGATACTATAAATGTAAAATATGCTCTTCTCACTCGTTCTGATATTCAAAATATACCTCTTAGAGAAAACGAACCTATCGTAGTGAACATTCACACATCTACAAGCGTTGGTCTTCTTGTGAAGCTTGCAAAGGGCATCGCAACAATAAAACTCAAGAAACCAACTGTGGCTTACAAAAACATGCACGTTGCACTTTCAAGGAAGATGGGTCAAAGATGGCGTCTTTCCGCATGGGGCACAGTAGTCTAATTTTTTGGTTGCTGCACAATGTAAGACACGAGTACCTCGCGAACGTTGGTTTGGAATTAGGTAAGCGATCAATAGAAAACATAAGATCTGGACGATTTTATCCTAATGTTGATTGCGGTTGTACAGTATAAGCTAAGTTTTCATGAATGTTATTCCTTTTCTTGTTATAAGCAATGGTTCTATTGTAAGTGGATGGTGCAAACTAGTAAGTTCTTTTTGTCTTTCTGTAATTTTGTTTATCACTGTCTTTAGAGTTTCTACTGATGTTTTTGGATCACACAAATATACCTCTTCTGTACTTACTGTGAATGCATAGAAAAATTCAGCCTGGTCATTATCTATTTTGCGTTGGATGAAATCAAAATACCTCTCTGCAATAATCAAAAACGATGCTGCCAAATCTTCTTGTACATTTAAAATAAAACTACCATCTTCTTGTTTTGTTATTTTTACTAAACCATCTTTTACAAAACCATCAAGTTTTCCATATAAGTTATCAAAAATCATTCTAAAGAATTTTTTCTCATCCAAACCGTAAGCGGGGAATTCTTTATTTGTTATGTATCTGTATCCTTTTTCAGTTGTTGCACCACAGAACATGTATATTTCTTTATCAGGCCAATTTTTGAAGATCATTGGAAGGAGTGCATTATCCCATGTCATGCCTGCTTTTTCTGCTGCCTGTTTCAATGCATTTTGATAAGCACTAACGTAATATTTGTCCTTTACAAGAGGGTAAATGTTATCTACTACTGGTTTTTCTTCAACTACTCTTCTTGCACCGATTATGATTTCAACTATCTCTTCTGCTGATTTACCTGATTTGTGCATTTTCAGAAATTCATCTGTGTTAACTTTTATTTCTGCAACGCCCTCACCTTGTATTGCAAATCCTTCTTCAGTATATTTGCTCAAGATATATCTCTTTTTTTCAAATATCTCAAGTAATTCTGCTTCGAATTTAACTTTCTCTAAATCATCAGCCATGATATATTGTTTTGGTCTTGCTTTTAAAATCCTTATGAGGAATATTTATCTCTTGCTTTTGTGGTTGTTTGAACTCTGATTCGTTCAAAACCGTTGTTATTGCATCAATATTCATAAGCTTGTGGTCGTTCTTGAACTGCGGTTCAAGTTACCTCCACTAACGTGAAACAGTTGTTTTCACGCTGGGGTCGCCTAGTCCGGTAGGGCGATGGGTTGCTATCGCGCTTTTTAGAAAACAACCGTGAACGCATTGCGTTCACGTGCCCCATAAAAACGAATTCTCGTTTTTATAGGGAAGCGCCCAAAAACTTAACGAAAAAGTTTTGATCCAACTTTTTCCAAAAGTTGGAAACCCATTGCGCATTAGCGTTCAGGAGTTCAAATCTCCTCCCCGGCGAACGTAGTGAGCCGGGAGGGCATCGAACGAAGTTCGATCAACCTCCCCGGCGTTTTTGGTTTGTTTGAAGGGGCCGGAGCCCCTTCCAAACCCCACCAACGTAGTGAGGGAGGTATTGGGCAACAGCCCAAACTTCCTCCCCGGCGTTTTTGGTTTACTGCACTCGCTCTGCGAGCTCGTGGTAAACCACTGAAATAACGCGTTGGTGGGGGCACAAAAAACGGCCTTCCGTTTTTTAAAAGCCTCCCCGGCGTTTTCTTTTTTAGGACATCATCGAACGACTCGTTCGATGTGCGCCTTGTTGCTGTGCAACAAGTGCGAAAAAGAAGCAAAAAACTCGTTCGTTAAGAAGAGGCACAACAACAACATTATAAACTTTCTCTTGGTTACTGATTTGGTGTAAATGTCTGGTAAATCTATATCGGTGTTTTTATCAATAATTCTTTTATCTAGTCTAAGTTTTGCAACTCTTGCAGTAAACGGCACTGGTGATTCTTGTGTTCCAGGAGCAACTGCAAATTATTCTACAATCCAAGCTGCAATAAATGCTGCTTCAGCAGGGGATACAATTATTGTCTGTCAGAATGGAAGCTCTGGATATAATGAAACTGTACGAGTAAATAAAATGATTAATTTATATGGAAATGGAACTGGAGTAGAAGTTTTTGGTAATACTGATTCTGATACTGTTTTTACTATAAATGTAAGTTCTGTGAATATGAGTAATTTTACTATAAGTGGCGCTACTGGCGCGAGTAGTATTCAACTTACCAATACCTCAGGAAACTGTACTTTAACAGATATCCTTGCTTATGATATGTATTATGGTTTCGTGATTGAAGGAAACAACAACATCATATCTAACAATACTATTTACAATGGTACTAATAATAATCATTTTTTATTTACTTCGAGTTCTAATAATATTGTAACTAATAATACTGCATATAATTGTGAGAATGAATGTTTTAGACTAGATGATTCAAGCAACAATAATACATTAACTTTTAACACTGCATATAATTCCGATAATAGTGCCTTTCAAATATCTTCAACATGCACCAATAACACTCTAATCTCAAATACTGCTTATAATACGGTGGGGTTCATCATTATGACCAATAACATTACACTTACTAATAACACAGCATATAATACTAGTGTTGGTTTTTTACTTTTTAATTCTACAGATACTTATCTTTACAATAATACAGTACATAATACTACTATTGGTTTCTACGTTGCTTATGATTCTACAATCACTACATTTGAAGGAAACAATGTGACCAACGCAACTCAATATGCTTTACTAATTTCAGATAATTTCATAGGTTTATATGGGTCATCTTCCCTAACTTTCTCAGGAAACAACGGAATTTACAATACTCCTTCAACAGGAAAAGAAATCTATCTTTACAATTCTTCAATTTCAACAAATGGTTACAATATTACAACTTCAAACTTTTCTTTTGGATTAAACACAAGCTACAATGTTTCAATTCAAACAATTGATTTTGATGCTGCAGGCTATACTACAATAAGCTCAGTAAACGGTGCAAGTGCATCAGGAAAAATACTACAAAATCACAATGGAAACTACTATTGGTTTAATGTAACAAACACTTCAGTATCTTCAAATTTTTCAGCTATCTATTATTACAATGGTTCTGACTTTGATTCATATTCTGAAGCTTCATTAGGATTAGGTTCAACTTTAGCTGGAAGCAGCTGGACTTATAGTAGTCCAACTGCTCTTTACACTGATTTAGATAAGATGGAAGCATCTGCCAATATGACAGTAACAACTTTGTATGCTCCATTAGTTTATACTGCAGCATCAGAAGAGGAAGAAACTCAAAGTGATAATCAAAATTCTAAAACTAAAGTCCTCAAAATTACTCATAAATTTACCTGTCCTATTCTTGAAGTTACTGCATCAGAAGATGCATTAGTAAAATTAACATTGTATGAGCCTTATGGCGGAGTTCTTCAAACAAAAAACACAGTTGATGGAATTGCAGAATTTAACATGAGTGGTATGTATGAAGGAATTTACAGAATAAATGCTTACAAAAGCAATTATGTTCCTCATGAAATAGAATTTGAATTTAATTGTGTTGAAGAACAAATTAATGAGCCAGAAGTGGAACCAGAAGACGTGGTGGATGAAGTACTACCAGAAGAACCTCCAGTTGAACAACCAGAAGAGCAACCAGTAACACCACCAGTGCAACCAGATGTAACTGATGATGATACTAATGATGATTCCAGTAATAATGAAATTACTCCACCAGAAATATTACCAGATACGTCAATAGTACCTCCTCCAGCTCCTTCTATTGAACCAAAAACTGATTTAACTCCGCTAATTTTAGTTGGTGCATTAGGGGGATTAGGACTTCTAGCAGGATTTGGTGCAGGGTTATTTTTTAGGAAATAAACTATTAGTTATCATATGAATTAAAAATTAAGAGCGAGAAATAACACCATGCTAAACGAAGATAAAGAAAACTCCGAATTATTTTCTGACAGCGCAAAATTATTGACGATTTTTAACAATACTCTCAATATACTCCCATTCGTAATAATTCCATTAACCTGGCCGCTTCTAATCTGGTATAGTCTTGAATACGTAAAAAAATTCAAGTTTAGATTAGAAAAAACTCATCTATTCGTAAGAAAAGGAGTAATCACAGATTCCTACACACTTATCCCCTATGAGAACATACAAGATATTCACGTTTCTCAAGGGTATACTGATCGATTATTCAATATGTGGAATGTTTCTGTTTTCACTACAACTGCAACTGCAAGAGGTTCAGAAATAGTGCCCTGGCTAACTAAAGAAAGCGCAGAAAAATTCAAAACAGCATTATTTGAAAGAATCAAAGAGGCAAAACATGTCACAGACTGATAGTTTGGTAAAAAAATACCCGCTTAAAAAAGTCAAAATAATAAAGAAAACTATAGGGGTAGTTGTAGGTTTTTTTGTCATTACAATTTTCGTTTTGCTATTTTTGTTCATTGCTGCTATGGGGTTGTTGGGCGGACTAATAGCATCACTTATTCTTCTTATGGCTGTGGCAGGAATTAGTTTCATCTATGAATCAATTTATTACAAAAATTATTTCTATGATCTAACAGAAGATGGTTTAGTTATTGGTAAAGGAGTGATAAGTAGTTGGCGAATTACTGTTCCAAAACATAAAGTTCAGGAAATTTATCTTGATCAAGATTTGTTTGACAGAATTTTTGGATTATATGACCTTCATCTTTCCACAGCAACAGACGTTTCTGGAAGGGAAGCTCACATTGATGGTTTAGGAAAAGCAGATGCAGAAAATCTAAGGAAAATTCTTTTTGAGTGGATTGGCGGAGTTAAAGAAAAACCAGCAGATGCAAAACCAAGCGAAGTTTTCCGACCAAAACTAGGGTCAATCTTAATACAAAATACTTTCAGTTGGGGTATTGTTCTTTTCCTTGTATTCCCACCTCTGATAATTCTTCTTCCACTTGTTTTACTAGCTCTCTATCTAGACTATACTGTAACAAGATATGAGCTCAGAAAAGACGGGGTATTCATAAGAACAGGATTTTTCATTCCAAAAGAAAGTACTTATCTTTACAGAAATATTCAGGATGTTAGTGATGATCAAACAATATTTGATAGGGTGCTTGGTGTACATACTCTCTCAGTAAAAACAATGACTGGGGCGAGTGCAATTGGAGCGAAATTAAAATATCTACTCAAATCCGATGCATTAAAACTCAGAAACATGGTATTAGAAAAAAGCCGGAATGCTGTAGCCGCAGCAGAACTCAAAGCGACTCCTAATATTAAAACAGCAAAACCAATAGCAAAAATTCCACATATGGAAATGCCATATAAAAATGAATTCATGCATTCGGCAAAATATGCTACCTTGTTAGGGTTTGCAACTTGGGCTATCATAGGAATTGTGGTCTTTGTATTTATTTCACTTCTATTCTCAATCTGGATTGGTGCAGGTGCAATTCTAGTATGCATTGGATTTGCAATCGTAAGAGCAATAGCAGCATATATCAATGCCTCAATCTCTGAAATGTCATATCGATATGCAATAACCCCTGATTTTGTTCAAATAACCATCAAATTCTTAGCATTTACAAAAAAACAAATCCCATTTGGAAAAATACAAGATATTGAAAAGCATATTTCTTTTTCTGATAGTTTTGCAAAACTCGCAAACATAAAATTAGAAACAGGCTCAAAAGAATATCTATCAAAAGGCAACTCAACAATTTCAGGAGTTACTGAAAATGAGATGATCAATTCTTTGAAAGATAAAGATGCAGAATCTCTAAAAGAATTAATTGCCAAGGCAATTGGTGTAAGTTTAGACGGTATTGGAATCAATCCGCTTGTGGCACAAATACCTCTTGATAAGAGAAAACCACTCAAAAAAACACTTTGGTGGGTTATTTATCTCGGAGGTGCATTAATCATTTTGACTGCATTGACTCTTCTCGTTCCTAAGACTTTTGGATTGCTATTTTTGGTGGTGGCTGCCATCTTAAGTGCTATAGCAATAGTCGCAAAATATCGTTATGAACTTGAATATTACAAAAAGTACTATTATGATCTCAATCAAGATGTTCTAGTCATAAGGAAAGGTGTTTTTGGATCACGTGAACTAACAGTTCCATTAAACAGAATTCAGGATGTTTTCATTGATCGGGATTTGCTTGATTTAGTTTTCGGATTATATGATGTTTATATCTCCACTGCGACTTCAAGATCAATTCTGAATGCTCACATAGATGGTCTGGACAAAAAAAATACTGAAAAAACATCACTTTTACTTATTAATTCAATTGCAAAAGTAAACTGAACTAACCTCGGAATTAACCGAATACAAACAATTCATTTATAAAGTATTACCTACATAATTCCATATTGACACACAATTGTGATTAGGTGAGGATTATTATGAACAGACTTCAACATGGAGATATTTCAAGAACTGCAAAACCAGAAGGCAGAGATGAGTCAAAAAAAGGCTGGTTTAGCAGAAAAGTTTTACCATTAATTTCATTAGTAACTGCGACTGTTGGTTTTGGTACTGCATGTACTATTGGTATAGAACCAAATCCACAACCCACATTGACAGTTTTTGATGGTGGTGTCCCTAATTTAGGTGATAGTGGTCAAGATACATCTGTAGATCAAGATGCTGGTGGAACTACAGAATTTGGTTCGGATGGCGGTTCTGCTGATGGTGGAACTTGCATTCCTCCAAGACCATTGTCTTGTGATCTAATGACTCAGGTAGGTTCTGCTTTAGTTTCTGATTATATTGCTGTTCCATTG